>DHGC01000025.1 GCA_002402585.1 Erysipelotrichaceae bacterium UBA4808
ATTTCTGTTCATTTGTGTATGATATAATGAATTCGCTATGATAAATTATCAATTCATCAATCAAAGTTCAGAAAGCTCTTGGCTAAACTATCGTCGCTATATTAAAGCAATTTGTGAGCAAACATGTTTATATTTAAATGTTGATAAAGACTATACATTTTCAATTGTTTTAATGGATGAGTCAGATATCCATGTCATTAATCGTGATTATCGTCAAATCGATCGACCAACCGATGTAATCAGTTTTGCTTCAAAAGACGAGGATGCTTTGATTGCTGGTGGTGATGAAATTGAATTGGGCGATATTTTCATTAACATACATGCCATCCGTTCGCAAGCTAAAGATTATGGCCATAGTTTGAAGCGTGAGTTCAGCTTCTTGGTTACGCATGGTTTATTGCACTTGTTCGGTTATGATCATATGGATAAGAAGGAAGAAAAAGTCATGTTCAAACTTCAAGAGGAAATATTAAGTGAAATTGCACGAAGGTAAGGCTACGAATAAACTGATATTCAAGTTTCAAGTTGCATTTAATGGATTGATTGAAGGTTTGCTTCATGATTTCAGTATTCGTATTCAATTTGTCTTTGCTGTATTGGCAATCATCATCGCATTTCTATTCAAATTCAATTATATAGAATGGTCTATTTGGTTGCTATGCATCGCAATCGTAGTCAGTTTGGAGTATCTAAATAGTTCGATGGAGCAGATGATGGATCGTTTGGATCCCAGTTATCATGTTTTGACCAAAAAGGCCAAAGACCTAGGTGCAGCGGCTGTTTTAGTAAGTGCTTTAGTAAGTTTAATCATTGGTATAATCTTTGTGTTCAACCATATATAGGAGGAAAAATCATGCAAAAAGAAGAAGTTTTGAAGCTTGCTTTTAAAGCGATGGGGAATGCATTTGCGCCTTATTCAAATTACCATGTTGGAGCTTGTGTCGTTACAAAAGATGGATCAACTTTTTTAGGTGCCAACATCGAGAATGCATCCTTCGGAGCTACCAACTGTGGTGAACGTAGTGCAATTTTTGCGGCTTATTCAAATGGATACCGCAAAGAAGATATCGAATCGATTGCGATCGTAACGGATGGACATCGTATCGGTGCGCCTTGTGGCATATGCCGTCAAGTTTTATCAGAATTATTAATGGATCAAACTCCAATCTATCTATCAAATGGTGTCGATACAGTTGAAAAAACAATCGATGACTTATTACCGATGCGTTTTACCCAAGAGGATGTTCTATGAGTTTTAAATCCGGTTTTGTTGCATTGATTGGTCGACCGAATGCCGGTAAGAGCACCTTATTGAATCAAATCTTAAAAAATAAAGTCGCTATCGTATCCAATAAAGCACAAACAACACGTAATACAATTCGTGGTGTGAAGAATGGTGACAACCATCAAATTGTCTATATCGATACGCCTGGCATCCATAAACCTCAACATGAATTAGGACGTCAACTCAATCGTTTGGCGTTTTCAGCGCTTGAAGGGGTTGATTTGATTTATTATTTGCTCGATGTGACGAAACCTTTTGGAAGAGGGGATGAGTTCGTTTTGGATTTGTGTAAACGCCAAGAATTACCGATTCTTTTGGTTTTGAATAAAATCGACTTGATAACAAAAAAAGCATTACTCGAAAAACTCTTGGCGTTTTCAGAAATGAACCTTTTTGAAGAGATTATTCCAATCAGTGCGAAGAATGATGACAACATTGATCGTTTGATTGAGGTGAGCTTAAACTTCATTCCTGAGGGTGAAGCAATCTTTAGTGATCCTGAAATGGTTGAGTATCCAGAGTACTTCTACATCACTGAAATCATTCGTGAGCATGTCTTACATCTAACGAACCAAGAGGTACCTCATTCGGTAGCTGTTGCACTTGATGATTTCAAAGAAGATAAAAAGGGTATTTTGATTCAAGCCAGCATCATAGCGGATCGTGATTCACAAAAAGGCATCTTAATTGGTAAACAAGGTTCGATGTTGGTTGAAATCGGTACGAATGCTCGCTTGGAATTGACGAAACGTTTTAACAAACCCGTATATTTGGATTTGATGGTAAAAGTGGATAAGAATTGGCGCAATATACAAAAGCGTATCAACGCTTATAATAATTGGGACCTTGATGAATGACATCACACGTGTGATTGTATTGAGTCAAAGTGATTATCAAGAGAATGATGCGATCATCAAAGCTTTTTCCTATGATTACGGTTTGATGAGTTTCGTTGCCAAAGGAATTCGCAAGATCAATAGTAAGAATCGTAGCATCTGTATGCCTTTTGCAATTTCCGAGTTTCAGTTCAATCTTAAAGAGAACTCAAGTATGCAGTTGTTGCTTAATGGACAGATCATCGTTACGAATCACAAATTACACGATGATTTGAGTAAATATGCAGTTGCAGGTCTATGGACAGAACTCTTGGGTATGAGCCTTGAAGGGGAAAATGATGAAGACTTGATTCATAATTTATTTGAAAATACGATCACTTTATTTAGATTGATTGAAGAGTCTGATAATTATGCTGCCATCATTATGTTTATGTTGGCGGATTTCTTAGATCGCACTGGCTTTGCACCACATGTGGACTCATGTGTCGTATGTGATGCAAGCAAGGTAAACAGCTTATCAATCGAGGAAGGTGGTTTTGTGTGCGCTGACTGTCAGATGCATTTGCATTCGCCCATATTTGAAGTAGAGTTGTTGCGTGATTTTAGACTTGCACAAAAAGTAGGCTTTGATAAACTGAAAGATTATTTGGTTTATAAGAGACCACATCCGGACTGTGTCAAATGGATGATTCAATTCTTTGAATATCACATTGGAACATCGCTTAAAGCTTGGGAATTTATGCATAAATGGTCTATAATAGAAAAGTTATAGGAGAGTAAAATGGATATCAAATTTGAGACAATCGTCAATCATGCGAAAAGTAGTGGTTTTGTATATCAAGGTTCTGAAATTTATGGTGGTTTAGCCAATACTTGGGATTTTGGGCCATTAGGGACCTTGCTTAAAGAAAATATTAAAAATGCTTGGCGCCAAAAATTCATACAGGAAAGTTCACACAACGTTGAAATTCAATCAGCGATTTTAATGAATCCAAAAGTATGGCAGGCTAGTGGCCATTTAGCCACCTTCAGTGATCCACTTATGGATTGTAAGAAGTGTAAAACACGTCATCGTGCCGATAAGTTGATTGATGCCTTTATGGAAGGTAAAGCCAATGCTTCGACCATGACACAAACTGAGATGCAAGTGTTTATTAAAGAACACAACATCGGATGTCCAAATTGTGGTGCGCACGATTTTACGGACATTCGACAATTTAATTTGATGTTTAAAACCTTTCAAGGTGTTGTGGAAGATGCGAAGAATGCGATTTATTTGCGTCCTGAAACTGCTCAAGGGATGTTTGTCAATTTTAAAAATGTACAACGTACGAGTCGTAAGAAGGTGCCTTTTGGAATTGGGCAGATTGGTAAGTCATTCCGTAATGAAATCACCCCTGGAAACTTCATTTTTAGAACACGTGAGTTTGAACAAATGGAGTTGGAATTCTTTTGCAAGCCTGGTACAGACATGGAATGGTATGGGTATTGGAAAGATTTCTGCATGAATTGGTTGACCAGTTTGAATGTCAAAGCTCAAAATCTTCAATTGCGTGAACATGATCCAGAAGAGTTGTCCCATTATTCAACTGGGACCAGTGATATCGAGTATCGTTTTCCTTGGGGATTTGATGAAATCTGGGGGATTGCGGATCGTACGGACTATGATTTAAAGCAACATCAGTCACATTCGGGTGCAAACATGGAGTATTTAGATCCTACCACCAATGAGCGCTATATTCCGTATTGCGTTGAACCAGCCGTTGGTATTGAACGTTTGTTCTTGACTTTCTTAACAGATGCGTACGAAGAAGAAGTGCTGGAAAAAGATATACGTGTCGTCTTGCATTTGCATCCTTACCTTGCGCCATATAAAGCGTGCATCATGCCTTTGAGCAAGCAGCTCTCTGAACAAGCGGATGCAATTTATGCTCAACTGGCTAAATCGTTCATGGTTGAATATGATGAAGCAGGTAGTATTGGGAAACGTTATCGTAGACAAGATGCGATTGGGACACCATTCTGTATCACAGTGGATTTCGATACAGTAAACGATCAAAAAGTAACGGTTCGTCATCGTGACACAATGAATCAGGAACGTGTTGCGATTACGGATCTAACGGAATACATCAAGCAAGCAGTCCAGTTCTAATATGCATGAATCTTTGATTCAAGAAATACGTAGTAAAGCGGATATCGTTCAAATCATTCAGAATTATCTTCCGCTGATTAAAAAGGGCAAGAACTTTGTCGGTGTTTGTCCTTTTCATGACGATCATGATCCATCAATGTCTGTTTCACAAGATAAGCAAATTTTTAAGTGTTTTGTTTGTGGAGCAGGGGGTAATGTTTTCAATTTCGTCAAAGATTTTGAGCAGATTCCTTTTCCACAAGCGATTTTAAAAGTAGCTCAACTTGCGAACATTGTCGTTGAGGATCAATACCTTGAACGACAATCTGTATCGGATGTCAAACATAAACAATTGTATGATGTCTTGGCGGAATATGTCCGTTATGCACATTACATATTAAATACAGTGGATGGGCAAGTTGCTCGCGACTATCTTATAAAGCGGGGATTGGATACACCTACTATTGATAAATTTGAACTCGGTTATAATTTGGATCAAGATCAAGCGACACGTTTTTTACTTGCAAAAGGCCATTCGCTCGAGCATTGTGTAAAAGCCAATTTGACACGAACAAATGAATATGGTAATAAGGATGTCTTCGCGAAGCGTATCGTCTATCCAATCCATAGTCCAGATGGAAAACCCATCGCTTTTACAGCGCGAACCTTGGATCCCAATGATAATAGCAAATACATCAACTCAACTGAAACAGAACTGTATGTCAAAGGACAAGTTCTCTACAATTATCATCGTGCCTTACGATCGATTAAGCTCAAGAAGGAAATGATTGTGGTTGAAGGGGTTATGGATGTGATTGCTTTGGATCGCGTCGGTATTGAAAATGTCGTCGCAACCTTGGGTACTGCGTGCACAAAAGAGCAAATTCGTTTGATGCAGAGTGCCAGTCATAATATCACAGTTTGTTATGACAGTGATGAAGCAGGTCAAAGCGCTAGTTTGCGCTTGGCACGTTTGTTGTTGGCAGCACGCATGAATGTACAAATCGTTCGAAATACCAGTGGTCTGGATTTGGATGAAATCATTGAAAAACAATCGAAAGCAAGTTTACAAGCTTTGATGGAACAAAAGCTTTCGTATCTAGATTTCTTCTTTGAATACAGTCTACAACGCTTGGATTTAGCAAATTTCAATCAACGCAAAGAATTTGCGAAACTCATCATGCATGAAAGCAATCAATTGAAAGATCGCTTCGATCAAGCCTTGATGATTGATCGCTTAGCACAAGCCACACAGTTCACACCGGATCAATTGCGTTTGCTTGTACAATCACAGACAGCAAGTACAAGTAAGGTTGCTCAACGTCCACTTTTGAAAAATAAGCTGGAATTAACAACCTGGGCTGAAAAAGAAATCTTGGGTCAGATGCTCTTCAGTCCACAAGCTGTTTTAGATTTTAGACAAGAATTAGGCTTTTTTGCGGATCCGAGTTACCAAAAACTTGCCTTAACCATTATAAATTACTACCGAAGCCATGAAGAATGCGTGATTGCAGACTTCATTAGTACACTCGAAGACGCAAGCATGATAGAATTAGTTACACAGATTGTAGATAGTGAAATCTATTTTCGTGCGTATACAAGCGAAGCTTTGCACGATGCAATCCTTCGCGTTAAGATTCATAACCTTGATCGACAACTTGAACTGTTCAAACAGAAATACAGCGACGAACTCGCATTTCAAACAAACATGGAACGGATTCAAGAATATCAATCATTACTAAAACAGAAGCGTGAATTGGTTCAATTGAGAGGAGTAGACAAACATGGCAAACAGCATTAAAACACTCGATGAGTTAAAAAAAGAACTACAGAGTAAATTTAAGAAAAAGGGTGTCCTAACCCAAGATGATGTGGATAAGGAGCTTTCCATTTATGATTTGAATGATAGTGAGGCAACTGAATTTATTGATTCACTTTTAGGAATGGGTGTCAAACTCAGCGATGAGGTTGTCATTGAGGAAGATGTTGATCTTACAGACAATGCATTGGTTGTAGAAGATATTGAGATGAAAGATGATTTCGTGGATGATGAAGATGAAGAAGTTGAAGAAGAAAGTTATTCCGCAAATTATGCATCTTCAAATCAAGCGCGCGTCAACGATCCAGTCAAGCAATATTTAAAGGAAATTGGACGCGTTGATTTATTGACATCAAGTTTAGAAACAAAGTATGCGATCGACATTAAAGAAGGTTTGGTTGTATTCAATCGGTTTAAAGTTGTTTTTTACAATTGGTTGACCTTGACCAACTTAGAAGAAAAAATGTTTGCGGAAGCGAGTGCCACTGTAAGTCTTGATTTTGATCTACATGCGAAACTTAATGAAAATGAGGGTTCGATTTTTGATACGCTTATCTTCACAATCACGCAACGCTTAAAAACTTTGATGTTTAGAAAAGATGCGTTCATGAAAGAGATTGAAGCCTTTAAATCATTTGAAGATTATGACCAAATTCAAGAGACTATGACGGCTATTCAAATTTTCCGTTTGTTGGCTAAGGATTATCCACAACTCGCAAACTTGGCACATGATTTCAAGGCTGATTTAGAACCCTATCGTACTTTTGCATTTAAGAATTTCATGTATTGTCTGACGCATCACTTCAGTGAGTTGACAGATACCTTTGAAGAAGATTTAAAGATCATCGATAAGGGTGACTTTGCTAAACAAGAGCTGATTTCTGCGAACCTTCGTTTAGTTGTATCCATTGCTAAGAAGTATGTAGGCCGTGGCATGTTGTTCTTGGACTTGATTCAAGAAGGCAACATGGGGTTGGTCAAGGCAGTTGAGAAATTCGATCATACTAAGGGCTTTAAGTTCTCGACCTATGCGACATGGTGGATTCGTCAAGCCATTACGCGTGCGATTGCCGATCAAGCACGAACGATTCGTATCCCAGTGCATATGGTTGAAACCATTAATAAATTGACACGTATTCAAAGACAATTGGTTCAAGACCTTGGTCGTGATCCTAGTGCTGAAGAAATTGCGGCTAAGATGGAAAACATCACACCTGAAAAGGTTCGAGAAATTCAGAAAATTGCATTGGAACCTGTATCCTTGGAAACGCCGATTGGTGAGGAAGATGATTCCCATTTGGGAGACTTCATTGAGGATAAAGATGCGATGTCACCGGATGAATATGCGAACAATCAACTCTTAAAGGATGAAATAAACAATATCCTACAAGGCTTAACTGAACGTGAAGAAAAAGTACTTCGTTTACGTTTTGGTCTCTATGATGGCCGTACACGTACGTTGGAAGAAGTTGGTAAAGAGTTTGACGTCACGCGTGAGCGTATCCGTCAGATCGAAGCCAAAGCTTTGCGTAAATTAAAACATCCAACACGTTCTAAACGTTTGAAAGATTTTAACGACAAGATCTAATGCTTAACTTAAGATTACGAAATATCGCTAAATTGATTGAGCCATGTGAAGTCCTGATTGATATCGGGAGCGATCATGGCTTTTTACCTTTATCTCTATTAAAAACACAAATCATACAGAAAGCGGTCATCTGTGACATTAATGCATTACCCTTACAATCCGCAATAAAAAATGCGCATCAAACACATTTGGAAGATCGTTGTACCTTTGTTCAATCCAATGGCATACAAAACTACAAGCATCCTGTGGATGCGGCTGTGATTGCTGGTATGGGTTATGAGACCATTGCGCAGATTATTGAACAAGACATCGAACGTTTTAGATTGATCGATCAAATTGTTCTTCAATCCAATACACATCTTGATAAACTAAGAGCATTCCTAATGGAAAACAAGTTTGAAATCGTTAATGAAGAGCTCGTCAAAGATCGTAAACATTTTTATGTCATCATCAAGGTGAAATCCAAAAAAAATGTGATTGTTTATGGTGATTCAGATCTATGGATTGGACCTGTACTTAAGGCTCGTAAAGATGATTTAATGTTTCAGTATTTGATGCATCTTTATCGCATCGAAGCGAATGTTCTAAAAGGACAAAAAAAAGAATCTTCTATGAAGATTCAAGTGATACAAGCCTATTTAGATATCATACAAACATCTTGATGGTTTTTACCGCTTCGAGTGGATCCAGACCATCACGTATTGCATTGCAATAAGCAATGACTTGGTTGACAAGATAAGAAGGGGTTGAAGCACCAGCTGTGATGGCAAGACGTTTAAACGTTTCGAAGGGTAATTCAAACAAGTCACGATATGTTTCAATTTGATAGACCAGTGGAATTCCTTTGTTAGAACCGATTTTAGCCAACATACCTGTGTTGTTTGATTTTGGATCGCCGATGACAATCAAAGCATCGATGTTCTCCAATTTCAAAATAGCTTCTTGACGCATACGTGTTGCACTGCATATTTCATCACTGATGATGGCATGTGGATATTTCTTACGGATCGCATCGAGTAGAACTTTTATATCTAATATGCTCATGGTGGTTTGATTGGTTACAAAGATTCTTGGATGATCGATCGATAAATTCTGAATCGCATCCAAGTCCTTGATAAAAGTGATATTTTGATGATCCATGTCACATATTGCTTCAGCTTCTGGATGATTTTCTTGACCAATGTATAATATGTGATAAACTTCATCAAGGTATGTTTGAATTAAGTTTTGTGTTGAGATAACATCTTCACAACTTGCGTCTACTGTGATCAAGCCTTTTGCTTGAGCTTTCTGGACGACATTTGAACTGATGCCGTGGGCTGAGAAGATGACGACACCTTCGTTTACTTGATCCAAGAGGTCCATTCTGGACTTGCCTTTAGACTCAACTGTTTCGACACGATGGTCTTTCATGGCTTCAACAACAAAGCGGTTGTGGACCAATTCACCAAGTATGGTTATCTTTTGGTCCGGATATTTCTTCGCAGTTTCTTTAGCAATCTGAATTGCTTTAACAACACCTTTGCAGAAACCGCGTGGATTTACTGTAATGATTTCCATTTTTCACCTCCACGTAATAATACCATACTTTTAAAATAGTGTTGAAAACACTATAATGTCACTGAGGTAGCAATATGACGATAAGACAAGATGAACGTTTAAATAATTTTTTTACTGATCAAGGTTTTAAGTTTGAAACCGAAATTCAGAAACAAGCTTTCTCCCATATATTGAAAGGTAAAGATGTCATCGCCATTTCCAAAACTGGAACGGGGAAGACGCTTGCTTATTTAATGCCTCTATTCGCACGCATCAATGTGAGTGAGAATCGTATTCAAGCAGTCATTCTCGCGCCAACACAAGAGTTGAGTCAACAGATCTATCAAGTCGCTAAAAAACTTACGAAGTATTTTCCTGGGGTTCGCTTATTGCGTGCGACAAAAGGTGAAGATCGTCGTAAGTTTGAGAAAGAAGCAGAACATCATGCACATCTTGTAATTGGGACAGTGGGTAAACTGAAATCACTCTTTTTGGATGACAACTTACTGCGTTTGGATCAAACAAACATGTTGGTCATCGATGAAGCAGACATGATGTTGGATACGACCAATTTAGCAGAGATCGACCAATTGGCTGGACGTATGGCACAACAATTACAAATGCTCGTTTTCAGTGCAACCATTCCGGATAATATGAATGCATTCATGCGTTCTTATATGCATCAACCTAAGTTGATAAAGATTGAAGAAGATGTTAAATTCGATCCTCGTTTGGAACACATTTTGATTCCATTCAAGAGTGAGTCCTATGATATCGTCTTTAAACTCTTACCTCACATCAATCCATCTTTATGTTTGATCTTTGTGGAACACCATGATCAACTCTTGAAACTAAACAAACAGTTCAATGAGCAAGGCATCCGCCATTTGTTGATTTCTGGAAAAATGAGTGCTCGGGAACGAAACCAAGTCTTGAAACAAGTTCATGAGGGCTCATTTGTTTACGTACTATCCAGTGATGTGGCTGCAAGAGGTTTGGATCTTGAGAACTTGAGTGATGTCATATCACTTGGAATGCCAAGCGATTTAAGCTTCTATACGCATCGTGCTGGCCGTACAGGTCGTGCAGGACGTAGTGGACGTGTGTTTGCTTTCTACTTTGAAAAAGATCTTCCAAAGGTTAGACAACTCATTAAGAATGGCATCGTTTTCAATTATAAAGCACTGACTAAGAATGGTTTGCGTGAAATGAAGGAGCTTGATTACCAACACAAACGCAGAGCGAGTGAGTTGGATATTGAAATCCATAAGATTGTCAAATCAAGACCAAAAGAAGTTAAACCAGGTTATAAGAAGAAGATGACGGCTGAAATTGAACAGCTTAAACGTAAACGTAAACGCGATATGATTCAAAAGAGCATCAAAGAGCAACATAAGCTCAAATCAAAGCTCAAACAGATCGAAAAGCGCTCTGAATCAAACAAGGATCATGACTGATCCTTGTTTTTTATCATAAATTGTATTTCTGCTTTTAGTTCTTCAACGATCCGTTCTTGAGGAACAGAACGAACATATACACCTTTTTTGAATAATAAGGCTTCTTTATGACCACCTGCGACACCGATATCTGCACGTGATGCTTCTTGCGGACCATTGACGGCACAACCCATGATGGCGACTGTAATATCTTCATTCAGTTCGTCTAAATATTTTTCCATCTCTTTGACAATTGGCAACATATCGTATTGGATACGCCCACAGGTTGGGCAAGCAATCAAGTTCGCGACTTTGTCATATAAATCGAAATTCTTTAAGAGTTGTTTAGCAATCTTCAACTCTTCAGCTGGATCATCACTGACGGAGATACGCATCGTATCGCCGATACCCAAGTGGATCAAAGTCCCAAGCGCTGCAGAAGATTTGATGGCAGCTGACAACATCGCTCCGGCTTCAGTCACACCTAAATGCAAAGGGTAAGGGAAGACTTCAGCCGCTTTTTGATAAACTGCGATGGTCAATGGAACTTCTGAGGATTTAAAGGATAAGACAATGTCATCAAAACCATTTTCATTAAGAATGTTCACATGATATTGGGCACTTTCAATCATGGCTTCAACACATGGTTTGCCATATTTCTTCAGAATGTCCTTCTCGATTGAACCCGAATTGATGCCGATTCGTATCGGTATGTGCTTTGCTTTGCAGGCTTCAACGACTTCCTTGATGTGTTCTGGATTCTTGATGTTTCCTGGATTGAGTCGAATCTTGTGAATACCGTTTTGGATAGCCAATAAGGCTAAATGATAATTAAAGTGGATATCAGCCACGAGGGGAATATTTACTTGCTTGATGATTTCTGCGATGGCATTGGCATCTTCTTCATCAAGAACTGCTAAACGAACGATCTCACAGCCATTGCCAGCCAAGGTTTTGATTTGGTTAACGGTTGCGTCCACATCTTTCGTTTTCGTGTTGGTCATGGATTGAATGATGATTCGATTCTGACCGCCGATTTGAATATCTTTGACCATGACTGGTCGCGTTTCTAGTCGTTTCATGGGCTCCTTTATTGATTGCGCAATCAAGTATGATTTTGCGACTAAATGCATTATAATACAAATGATGTTAAAAATTACGAAACTTGCACGCGATTTGCGTTTAAAACAGAATACTGATGACTACATTAAACGCTTCAATCCACGGTTATTGATCTTAAGTGTTTTATTGATTGTTTTATTTTTGATTGTCTGGATTAACCTCTTTTCAATACAGATTCTTAGAAACAATGAGTATACAGAGAAACTGTATAATTTTACGAAGACCTATCAAAACATGGCTTCGCCACGTGGTGAAATACGGGATCGAAATGGTGAGATTCTGGTTGCCAATCAGGAGCGATTGGCGATTGTGTACTATCCGCCTTTGAATATTACTTCCAGTGAGGAGTGGGATTTAGCGTATCAATTCGCTCGTGATTTCGAGATTGATATTTCAACGTTAACTCAACGTGATCTTAAAGATGTATTCTTGGTAAATTTCCCGAAAGAAGCTGAAGGCTTGGTTACAGAAGCTGAGTGGGATGCTTATTATGATGGCAAGTTGTCGGACAATGGCATCTACCAACTAAAGATTGAGCGTTTGACGAGTACGCATTTAGAACAATTGTCTGAGATGATGATCAAAGCGTATCTAGTCAAACAAGCAATGAACCAAGCGCCACGTTTCAATCTAAAAACGATCAAAGATAATGTCAGTATTGATGAAATCTCATTCTTAATCGCCAATTCAAACCAATATCGAGGGTTTGATGTTTATGTGTATTTTGATCGTTCATACCCATACGATGCGATGTTGCGTGGTTTGCTCGGTGGAGTCACAAGCTCTAAACAGGGATTGTTGTCAGAACGTTTGAATTATTATCTTGCACTTGGTTATTCGCGAAACAGTTCAATGGGAAGAAGTGGTGTCGAGTACCAATATGAGAACTTATTAAAAGGTGAAGATACGACGTACACGGTTAATTACAATGATCAAGGCCTGGCGATTTTCAATGAGGCGATTGTGGGATCAAAGGGTCAAGATCTTCGAACATCCATTGATGTGAACCTCCAGTTAAAAGTTGAAGAGATTTTGACAAACAACTTCATTCAAGAAGCTAACAATCCATTTCGAAAATATATGGATACGATCTATGTCGTGGTGAGTGATCCTAAGACAGGTGACATCTTAAGCTTAGCAGGCATGAAAAAAGAAGGGGATGTTATTTATAACAATCCTGTTTCCACGTATACAGAATCCTTGGCTGCTGGTTCTTCGATCAAAGGAGCCACAATGTATTTGGGCTACAATGAAGATTTGATACAATTCAATGAAACCATCATCGATGAGCCTATCAAAATAGCGGATACACCAATAAAAAAGAGTCTTCGTGATCTGGGGCGCGTAAATGATCTCGTCGCTTTAGCTAAATCAAGTAATGTATATATGTTTCACATCGCAATGCGTTTAGGCGGCGCAAATTATGTTTATAATGGTCCGCTGAATATTGACAAGCAAGCTTTTACAACCATTCGTAACACTTTCAGTCAGTTTGGCTTAGGAACGCTCACTGGAATCGATGTACCGAGCGAAACGGTTGGATACATTGGAACTTCTACGTTGGGGGGGCATTTACTGGATTTCGTCATTGGTCAGTATGATACTTATACACCCATGCAATTGGCACAATACATTAACACCATTGCAAATGATGGCGTTCGTGTGAAGCCACGTGTCGTCGTTGAAGCAAGCATCACAAACTCGAATGTGACAAGTTATACGAATCCTGTTACGGTCTTATCGACATTAGAGAATGTTCCTGCGATTCAACGTGTTCAAGAGGGCTTTAGATTGTGTGTTACCGACGGGTATTGTACAGCACTAAATGATCTACCCGTTGCGGTTGCTGCTAAGACAGGCACTGCGGAGGCCTTCATGAATGATGAGATGGGGAATTACTTCGATTCACCAAATTCATTACTCGTGTCATATGCACCCTTCGATAACCCTGAAATATCAATTGCCTGTGCGATTCCACATGCTTGGAATGATACATCACAAACCAATGCTTGTTTACGAATCAGTCGTGATATTTATGCTTATTATTTTAGTGAAATATCAAGCAATGAAAATTGATGACAAATTCATATGATTTGTGCTATATTAATATAGCGTAGCGAGGAAAGTGAAATGAGAGAAAATCTAACTTTAATCTGTACGGAGTGTAAAGAAGAAAACTACATCAACACCCGTAACAAGAAGAAACATCCTGAACGTATGCAGGTCAATAAATATTGCCCTCGTTGCAATAAGCAAACCGTTCATAGGGAGAAGAAATAAAAAGGCCGTTGAGGCTTTTTTGTTAGCTTGATATGGAAGTGAGAACCTTAGTTTTAGGCTTGTTTCAGACGAATACTTATCTTCTTGTTGAAGAGGGGGAAGTTGTGATCATCGATCCTGTTAGCAAACCAGATCGCATTCAAGCGAAGATTATGGAAGAAGAGAAGGTCGTAGGTATCCTTTTGACGCATGGTCATTTTGATCATATTGGTGCTGTGGATGATTTGGCAGAGCTTTACCAGTGTCCCGTGTATCTACACTATGAGGATTACGAGCTTACTCAAGATCCTCAAAAAAACTATTCACAAACAAAGAAGATCAAGTTGAAAACGAAACTTAGTTTCTATGATGATCAAATTCAGCTGGGTCACTATCGGTTCACCATTCATCATACAGCTGGGCATACACCTGGTTCTGTATGTATCGAATATAAGGATGCACTATTTACAGGAGATACCCTCTTTAAAGAAAGCGTTGGTCGTACCGATCTCTATCGTGGAAGTTCACAAGAGCTTAAGCAAAGTTTACGACAGATCGCAAAAATGGATCCTGATATAATCATTTATCCTGGGCATGAGGAGCAATCCACTTTAGCCCATGAGTTCAAAAACAATCCCTATCTTTAAACCAAGTGAAATACTTGGTTTTTTTTTAGGACATATCTTTTAAAACACATAAATATAAGTATGCAGTATGAGAAAATATTTAAAAAAATGATTATTCAAGCAATTGAAAATAAAGCGACTGATATCCATCTTGAGCTATCAACACAAGGATCACATTGTGAATATCGAACACTCCAAGGTCTTGTCCGAAATCATAATATCAAGGTCGTTCCAGAACTTTTTGCATATATCAAATATCGTTCTAATTTGGATTTATACACAGATCGAAAGCCACAATCCGGTCGTATCGTACTTCGTTTGTTCAATAAAGATATCTATTTAAGAATCGCACATTTTAAAAACTATTTGATAGAAACCATGGTTCTGCGTATTTTAAATCCTCAAAAAGCATTAAGTTTCAAAACACTTTTCAATAGCTTTGAACAATCTATTATCCAAGATCTACTTTTTAAAGATTCTGGTTTGATTCTTTTCGCAGGCAGCACAGGAAGTGGTAAATCGACTAGCCTATTCACCTTAATTGAACATTTGAAACAACATAAGATTTATTCAATTGAGGATCCTGTGGAATTTTATTATCCTAATATGGTGCAATTGGAGATCAATCCAACAATTAATTTTGATTTTGAAGCAGCGATAAAACAAGTTTTACGTCATGATCCAAATGTCATCATCATTGGTGAAATTCGAGATGAAAAAGAGGCGAAAGCTGCGATACGATGTGCGTATAGTGGACATCTTGTATTATCTACGATTCACGCGAATGATGCGTATTCCGTCATAGGCCGCTTAGAAAACTTCAACATCAATCAGCAAGAAATAAAACAGGTGTTAAATGGAATCATTTATCAAAAATTACTTTATGACGATCAGAAACAAATGCGTTTCGCTTCTTTTGAAATCCTCAATCGGGATCAAATCCAAAAAACATCTGAACCCAATGCAGGTTGAACTTTTATTAGAATGTATTGAACAACGACTACTTATGAGTGAAATCAATCGGATTCTTAATATCGATCTTTCACTCGATAATTGGATGTTCTACTTAAGTGAAAATGAACAGATCAGGGCTAAAAGTCTAAGCAAACACCTTCATTCTATGAATGTTATGGTTTTGGTTCTTAAATCTAGATTGGATGCAATTCAACGAAATGCTTTCATCAATCAGATTTATGCTTATCCGGTTCTATTGTATTTCTTGAGTTTAAACCTATTGAGTTTTGTAATCTTAACCTTGATACCTTCTACATATGCAAGTATCCAGAGTGTAAATCAGACTCAATCCTCATTCTTGATTAAATTTCTACAGTTTTTTATTGGACTGGAATGGGGAACCCTGATTCTAATTCTCTTTATAGCCAGTCGATATAAACAACTGCCACATTTTCAAATCTACATGTATTTGTTCAAACGGAAACAGAATAATTTGATAACACTTTGGCAAAGTCACATTCTTGTTTCAAATCTTCACTATTTGAATCAAAATTCCATACCTTTACATACAGCAATCAAAATTCTAGGTGAGAGTTCAAACATGATTCAAAAAAATCTTGCAATTAGTATCCAAAACAAACTTGAACAAGGTTCATCCCTTCAAGCTTCCTTCGATTATCTCGATGAGCAATTGCGTCACACTTTGAGTATTGAAGATTTTGAGAGAAAGATTGATGATCGACTCGAACGCTATTTGCATATTCTTGAAAAGCAAATCCGCTTTAATTTGAAACGCTATGCGAATATTTTCTCAGTCTTTGTCTATTCGCATATTGGTTTGATGGTTATTCTTGTCTATTCTACACTTTTATACCCTTTACAACTATTGGAGCAAATCGTATGAACAAACGTGGTTTTACCTTACTTGAGATGATTTTTGTTTTATCTGTGATCAGTTTGGTTTTCTTATTGACGATACCCAATATACAGAAAGCTTTGAATTTATTGCACAATAAAGGTTGTGAAGCACAAGTTACTTTAGTTGATGGGGCAATCCTTCAATATGAATTGACGTATTTGAATCCTCCATCATCGATCCAAGAACTGATTGAAGAGGGTTATTTGAAAGAAAGTCAAAGCGTATGTCAAGATAATCGTAGTATCGAGGTTATTGATGGACAAGCGGATGTCCAATAAAGGATTTACTTTGATTGAGATGTGCGTTGTGTTGATGTTTGTAAGTTTGTTGTCGTTAATACCCTTCAAAAGACTACTTATCTTTACGAATGCTAAGGAGACGATGAATGATCTTATCTCAACTCAATACGCTGCGGTTAAGACCCATACGAAACAAAGTATTGATCTTCAATCACACAATCAAACAGTTACATTTAACGCTAAAGGAAACATCTCACAAGCGACACGTATCGAATTCCATCAACAAAAAATTCAACTTACGCTCATGCTCGCCACAGGGCGCATCTACATACGCAGGATCGAGTCTGATTGAAGTGCTTTTGTTGTTTGTAATCGTGAACATTATGTTGAATCTTAGTCTTGGTTTGTTACTTTTAGTTAGCGAAAACGATATCCCAATGAATGATATCAAGAAAGGGTGTGACATTGAATGCGTCATCAAAATGGATTTACCATGATTGAGCTTATGCTGTGTTTGGCCTTAAGTGCCTTACTAAGCCCAATTGTGGTTAAGCTTCTACAATTTCAGATCAAGTTCCCAGATCAAAATACGATTCGACAGAATCAACTCGGAATCCTACAGTTACGACGCTATTTAAGTTTAGGTATCAATCATGAAATAAACGATGATCGCATCTGTATGAACTTTAAGGATGAAGATTTTTGCTTTTATCAACATGAGAACAGTTTGATTGGCTCACCAGGAACACAATTCTTTCTGCTTGATGTTCAAGATATCGTTTTTTATGTCGAAGACAAATGGTTGATGATTTCATTTGAATCCTCAAAACGTAATCATCAATATCGAATCTTGTATGATGCGAAATTTTAGTTTCTTCACATTTTTTCTTTATATGTTCGTCCAATTTATTACACTATATCTTGTAAATTTGGATATTGCTTCAAATATTTTTTATGAGCGAATCCATTATCATCATTTAGAGCGATTCTCGTTCATAGAGTCCTTCGCAATTCAAAAAACTATTAAACAGTTTCATAATTACAAGTTTGATCCATTTATTATTGAAACAAGTCTAGGTGAAGTATACGTTGTTTTCATTGACGAATCTGCATATCTTCATTTCGACTTTGAGAATGATGTATTTGCTCAACTTGACTATGATTTGGTGTATGATTCAGCTCTCACATATGACATCATTCCAGAAGCATTGTTTCCAAGTGTTGACAAAACTGAGCATTAGCATAAAATAAATATGGCTACAAGGAGAAAAGATATGATAATTGTAAACGATTTAAGACCAGGAATAACCTTTGTATATGAAAACAACATTTATAGCGTAATTGAGGCAAACCATAATAAAACAGCGATGCGTCAAATGATCATCAAAGCAAAAGCTCGTAATTTACGCTCAGGTTCAATCATTGAAATATCATTTACAGGTGGAGATAAGGTTGAACCAGCGCATATTGATAAGAAAGAAATGCAATACTTATATGATTCTGGTGATGCCTTAGTTTTCATGGACACAAACACATATGAGCAAATTGAAATTCAGAAATCAAATTTGACTTGGGAACTGAATTTTTTGAAACCCAATGATAATGTGAACATCAGTTCATATGAAAACGAAATTCTTGGTTTGATTCTTCCCGATAAAGTAACACTTCAAATCATAGAAACAGAACCTGCCATAAAAGGGGACACTGCAACCAATGCATTGAAAAATGCGACCGTTGAAACAGGCCTACAAGTTCGCGTACCGATGTTTATTGAACAAGATGAATATATCATCATTAACACATCGGATGGTAAATACCACAGTCGTGCTTAATTCATTGTCTCAATCAATCAAGATTGAGACTTTTTTGTTGAAACTATGATTTAGATTTAGATTTAGATTTTAATGATATTGCTTGACAACAAATTAACAAACGTATAGACTATAAATGAACTTCAGGGCAGGGTGCAATTCCCGACCGGCGGTATACCCCGCGAGCCGTAAGGCAGAACTGGTTAGATTCCAGTGGCGACAGTAAAGTCTGGATGAAAGAAAGTTTTTTCTTTTTTAATTAAGCCCGGAGTCTCGGGTTTTTCTATTAAAGGAGGAAAAAAATGAAAAACACAAGAATTGTTACCTTAATTGGTATCATGACCGCATTATCATTCGTATTGTATATGTTTGAAGTACCGGTCGGCTTTTTGTTTCCGAGTGCTCCATTCTTAAAGATTGATTTCAGTGATATGCCTGCGATTCTTTTAAGCATCGCATACGGACCACTCATTGGTACGATTGTCAATTTACTTAAGAATATATTGCACTTCATATTTATGTCGCAAACGCCTGCTGCTTCTGGTGAGATTGCTAACTTCTTTGCAGGCTTAGGACTCTATCTTCCAATTTCAGTCTACTACTTCTATTTTGCAAAAGGGAAAGAGTTTAAGTTAGTTCCAAACATTATATTATTTACCATTGGCGTAATTGTAATGGTATTGGTTATGATTGTTATCAACTTCACCATTACCTTACCTTTGTATGGCATCACAACTATTCCGGAGAAATGGGCGTTTGTCAATGCGATCACTCCATTCAATGTGTTCAAGGGTACCATTCTGGCTGTGATTACCTTGCTTTTGTATCCACGTCTAAGAAAATTCCTTGTTAAGTAAAAGCTTTACTTTTTGATGAACGCAACGCTATGTTATAATGTGTGAGAGGTAAATATGGAAACCCTATCACGTGTCAAGAAATATCAAGCGCTACGCAATGAAATTGAAAATGACCGCGAAGAAGAACTGGTTTCACCAGCTCTTTCTTCATATGCGGAAAGATTGAATAAAATCGATCCTTTACTATCAAAGCAGTCCACTCAAGGGAGAGATGAGAGTTATGAAGCTCTCCATTTTAGACGTGAACAAGCAATCAATACAAATGATAAATTTGCAGATAAACCTGTGGAGACCGACTATATTCAAGAGTTCCTCGAAGAAGTACGCAATTACAATCTATCGAAGGGATATCGTAAGGAGTTCGATACAGAGTTGGATATTCTAAAGAAGCATGGCCCAGTTGGCTTGCCAGTAAGTGAATCAATCAAACCGCTCATGGATGACTCGTCTATGAATGATGACTTGACACTTCAGATCAAAACTCTAATTGAAAATGATTTTGAAGAAGATGCAGAAGCATCTGATACAAATGAGCCTGAAGAATTGACTCAAGTATTAGAAGAGACGCAAAAATTGCGTATCCAATTGAGTGATTATGAAAAAGAGCTCGTCAATATGAATGAATCGGTCTTGTCATCTCATCGCGTATTGAACATGGTAGTCTTTTTCTTGGTGTTGGTTTTGATTGTCATGCTTGGTTTTGCGATCTATTGGGTTTTATATTCTAAAGGATATTATTAATGAAAATAAATATTGCGATTGATGGCCCAAGTGCTTCGGGTAAGAGTACGATAGCGAAAGCATTAGCCAAACGTTTAAATTATACACACATCGATACGGGTTCTATGTATCGAGCTTGTGCTTATTTAGCATTAAAACATGAATTAAAACCAGATGACATAGAGCTTGTTGACTTAGTTAATAAGAGCGATTTTGGATTTAACGAAAGTGGTCATATTTTACTGAATGGTAAAGATATTGATGCGAAGATACGCTCTAAGCACGTAGATTTGTTGACATCTACAATAGCGCAGAATCAAGCAATTCGATCTACCTTAGTTGACATGCAACAACAATTGGCCAATTCTAAAGGTTTTATTCTTGATGGTCGAGACATTGGATCTGTCGTTCTAAAGGATGCGGAACTAAAAGTGTTTCAAACTGCGAGCATTGAATCGCGTGCAAAACGACGCTTAGCAGAGTACCAAACAAAAGGTATTGATGTCAATTATCAAACAATTTATGATGAAATTAAGTTACGTGACTTGCAAGATCGATCACGCGAACATTCACCTTTGATTCAGACGAAGGATGCAAAGGTTTTGGATACTTCTGATTTGACGATTGAACAAAGCGTCGATCGGGTGTACACATGGGCGATGGAGCTCATTAAGGAAAGAAGGGATACAAATGATTGATGGAGTTGTAGCGATCGTTGGTCGCCCTAATGTAGGGAAGTCGACAATTTTCAATCGCATTATCGGTGAACGATTGTCAATCGTAGAGGACTCACCTGGTGTCACACGCGATCGTATTTATGCAAAAGCGAATTGGTTGACGAAAGATTTTCGTTTGATTGATACAGGTGGAATCCAGGTTGAGAATGCAACGTTCCAAGAGGAAATCCGCGTCCAAGTTGATATTGCGATTGATGAAGCGGATGTGATTCTTTTTATTGTCAATGGTAAAGATGGCGTCACCGATGATGACCGTTTCATTGCACGTATGTTAAGAAACACAAGCAAACCGATTATTTGTGCTGTGAACAAAACAGACAATCAAGATCAAGTCCATAGTATTTATGATTTCTATTCCTTAGGTTTAGATGAGATCATTCCAGTAAGTGGTGTGCATGGTATCGGTATTGGCGATGTTTTAGACAGCATCATCAGTAAGTTTCCTAAGAAGACAGTTAAAGATAAAGAAGGACAGATTAAATTTGCGATTATTGGTCGACCTAATGTCGGTAAGTCATCCTTGGTCAACGCAATTTTAAATCAAGAGCGCGTTATCGTGTCAGATATCGAAGGCACGACACGTGATGCCATTGATACCGTATTCAAAAATGAAGGAAATGACTATGTCGTCATTGATACCGCAGGTATTCGTAAACGTGGCAAAGTATATGAAAATATCGAGAAGTACGCTGTTTTACGTGCGATGCAAGCAATTGAGCGTGCTGATGTCATATTGTTCGTCATTGATGGTTTAAGTGGCATCCGTGAACAAGATAAGCATGTGGCTGGCTATGCCCATGAAGCGGGCAAACCAATCTTGATCGTATACAATAAATGGGATGTCATCACTAAAGATGAGTCCAGCATGATTCGTGTGACAGAGCAAATTCGTAATGAATTCGTTTATTTATCTTTTGCTCCAATTGTCTTTGTTTCTGCAAAAACAAAACAAAGAGTAAATCAACTCATACCAATGATCAATCGACTCTATGATTATAGTAATCTTCGAATTCAAACAAGTATCTTGAATGAAGTCATCATGGATGCGCAATTGGTCACTCCACCGCCATCACATCAAGGACAACGCTTAAAGATTCTATATGCCGCACAAGTATCTGTTGCGCCACCGACCATCGTGTTATTTGTAAACGATCCAAAATTACTGCATTTTTCATATCGACGCTATTTGGAAAACCGTTTAAGAGAAGCCTTTGTTTTTGAAGGAACACCGATTCGCATCATTGCGCGATTAAAGGAGTGATTTCATGAAAGTCGCAATCATTGGAAGTGGAAGTTGGGGTACTGCATTAGCGCAAGTTCTTGCAGATAACAAACAAAATGTAATGGTCTGGGGACGTAATCTTGATGAATTGGTGGATATTCAAGTCCATCATCAGAATGAGAAGTATTTTCCAGGCATTTTCATCCATGAGGGGATTCAAGCAAGCATGGATATCTATGCGTTAGTCGACGCTGAGGTTTTTTTACTTGCGATTCCATCTGAAGCCATTGAAGATGTTTGTGAGACTTTGAATGAGGCTCTTGATCATCCTGTCATCATCATCAATGTTTCTAAAGGTTTCCATCCTACGACACATCAACGCTTGTCCGTTTTTATCAAAGAAAAAATTAGACCTGAAATCTTAAAAGATGTCGTTTCCTTGATTGGACCTTCACACGCAGAAGAAGTCATCATGCGCCTACCTACGACCGTGAATGCAATCTGTGAAAACGAAGTCAGTTCAATCTTCATACAAGAGCTATTCTCAAACGCTTACTTCCGTGTTTATCGAAATACAGATGTGGTCGGTGCTGAGATCGGGGTAGCTGTGAAAAATATCATTGCCTTGGCCAGTGGCATGATTCACGGCTTAGGCTTTGGAGATAACGCAAAGGCTGCGTTGATTACTCGTGGTTTAGCTGAGATGACACGTTATGGTGTTTTCTACGGTGCTAAGCCTGAAACATTCCTAGGTTTGACTGGGGTAGGGGATTTGGTCGTGACATGCATGAGTGTGCATTCACGTAATTTTCAAGCAGGTTTATTGATTGGTAAAAACAATTCCGCTAAGTCTTTCTGGGATAATAATACGAAAACAGTTGAAGGTATAAAAGCAGTTAAGATTGTCTATGAAGAATCGTTGAAACATAACATCTATATGCCGATTACGGCAGCTGTCTATCATGTCATTTATGAAAACCAAGCTCCTTCGGATTTGGCGATCAGTCTGATGCAAAAAGAGCTTAAATCCGAGGAAGTATAGACTGGTTGTGTTTCTTGTATTTGAAGGATGATAGTGATAAACTTTATTCAATGGAGGAATATAAAATGAATGAAATATTAAATAAAAAAGGATTGGCTGATCTCGTTGCAGAAGCGAAAGAGATGAGCAAAAAACAAGCCACTGAATTAGTTGACTTTGTATTTGATACCGTTAAAAATGAGTTGGCTGAAGGAAATAAAGTTGATATTGCTGGATTTGGTAAATTCGAAGTAGCAGCACGTCCTGCTCGTGAAGGCATCAATCCAAAAACATTGGAAAAGATCCACGTAGCAGCATCTAAAGCTCCTAAATTTAAAGCAGCTAAGGCATTAAAAGATTCTGTTAAATAAAAATGGAGACAATTATTTATTTGATTGCGATTGGGCTTACTTTTTGGGCTCAATACAAAGTTAAGGGTACTTATTCTCATTTCAGCACTGTGCCTACGAATAATCGCATGAATGGTGCTGCTGTTGCACGTCGCATTTTGGATTCCAAAGGATTATATGATGTGCCGGTTCAAATGAGCCAAAATGGTGTGTTGAGCGATCATTTCGATCCTAAATCGAATACTGTAAATCTATCGCCTAAAGTATACAATGAATCCAGTATCGCTTCCGTTGCTGTAGCAGCTCACGAAGTTGGTCATGCGATCCAATATGCAGAGAGATATTCATTTATTGGACTAAGAAACACTTTACTTCCGATTGCCATCATTTCTGGTCATTTGGGTTGGATTGTAGCTTTCACAGGTTTGATTTCTGGTTTTGATGCAATATTCTATCTGGGATTGACGATGTTGCTTGTGATTGCTGCATTTCAGTTCGTTACCTTACCGATCGAGTTTGATGCTTCTAAGCGCGCTTTAGTCAATCTTGAAGAAGGTGGTTTTGTTGATTTAGATGAAAGAGCTGATGCAAAATCGATGCTTAGTGCAGCCGCAATGACGTATATTGCAGCGTTTGTTGCCACTCTTTTACAAATATATCGTCTCGTACTGATGTCAAATCGTAGACGCTAAGATCCATTCGTGGATCTTTTTTTTAGGAATATGAGACACTAAGCCGTATCAATAGGTATGGCTTATTTTCATGTCAACGATCCAAATCAAACACCAACATATCAATTTTGCACTTTTAGTGAACCATATGTTTACGGTTTAGAACCAGGGCAGATTCTTGTGCATTTGGAACCAGCATTCATGCAAAAGGATAATGGTCTTTTGGTTGGTATTGATCATCGATTTACTAATTTTTATGTCACTAATCAAGATCTCATAATTGTTAAAAAATTAAATATCGAATGGAGAGATTGTATAAATTCAAGTTCAACTTCAATACAAGCAGTAATTAATAAAGATGTTGTTAAGGTTCCCGAGTTTTGGTTTTACTTTATCTTCGTGTTTTTAATCATGATAATAATCAAGAGGGTGATACGATGCAAACGTTATTGAGATGGCTTAAGTATATCTTCATTATTTATACACTTCATACAGCATTGATTCAAACAACAGCTTTCACAGATGTTATGGTCTCAAAAAAGGATTTGTCTTTTGAGGTTTTGAGTATTGAAACAAATCAAAACGAGCTTATTGTTAGAGGTTGGGCTTTCATTAGCTATAAACAGCACTTCAACAATACATCAGACCACTCCACATTTTTAGAGTTTTTCAACATTAAAGATCAATTTAGAGTACAAGCCAACTTAACGAACATTTCACAAACGCAGATGATGACCTATTTTGGATCTCCAAATTGTTCGAGCAGTTCAACTTATCAAATGCCAGAAGTCTGCAATTACAATTATGAGCAGGTCGGCTTTGAAGTGAAAGTTCCTTTAGATCGGTTTAAAGCAGGGGATAGTTATCAGACAAACATTATTGTTCAAGCTCATACAGTAGGTATCAGTTATAAAACTGCTTTATACTTTCCTTTATCAAGTGACTTAGTACTGTCTTCTTCAAGTCGTGAGACAATCGTCAGTTCACGATTGGATGCCACAGAACTAAAAATAAATGCAACAACCGTTCTGGCACGGAAACAAGCCCAGAAACAGAGTGAATATTGGTTTTATGGGAGTAATTGTTCCACTACTTATCGAAATCAATTATTCTTTCAAGTAAATACAGTCTATCGACGAGTTTATGAGAAAGTCATTAACGATAACACTTCATACTATCGCGTAGGTGGCAATCTTAATGTCTGCTATGAATCAAGACGTCGGATAACCGAAGGAACACTCATCCAACCTGTCTGGATTGCAAGTCCTTATGTTCTTTATAGTGGAACGCCGCTACAAATAAAAGTTAACTTAAAAAATCAAGCACCATACTTCGTTAAAGAAGAAATAAATATCTATCAAGGCGAAATATTTGTACTAACTGACTACGTTAAAGCAATTGATCCAGAAGAAGGGGATATATCACATAGAATCGTTGAAACATCGAACAATGTAGATCGCTTTACCGTTGGAACATATACGATAGATGTTAAAGTTTCAGATAATGAAGGACTTAGTTCAAATTCAAGTATCATTGTGAATGTGCTCACAAGACCGAATAATGCACCGAACATCACTGCAAGTGATATCAAAATCCAACAGTTTAGCAATTTCGATGCTCTAAACTATGTTACAGCTTATGATGTTGAAGATGGTGACTTAAGCGAAAAAGTAATAACCTTGAATTCAATTGACACTAGTTTGTTAAGTGATCAGGAAATCTGCTATTATGTTGAAGATTCGAAATACCTGAGTTCGACAAAATGCATAATTGTAAGTATCTATAGTTATCAAGATTTTATGAGTAAAATAAGATTTGTTTCGAAGAACAATATGTTTTACAATGAATCATTACCAAGCAATTGGATAGGCAATCAATTGAGTTTAGAATTTGTCATTTTAAATGATAATATACTCGAAAATCAAAATATCAATTAACTGCGCATAATGTATATTATGTAATATATTGATGTCTTAATTTAAGGGAGATTGGACTCCCTTTTACTATATTAGATCCTTTAAGTATGATATTCCATATTCAGGTTGTTTAACATTGAAATTATCTGCGATTGTTTTACCGATGGATGCGAATGTATCGCCAACCATCAATCCTGAACCTTTATGTTTCTTGCTGTATAGTAACAAAGGAATCATTTCACGTGTATGGTCAGTTCCTGCAAAGATTGGATCGTTTCCATGATCGGCTGTTAGAATCAATAAATCATCTTCTTTAAGTTCGTCCATAAGTTCACCAAGCTGAACATCGAATCTCTCGATTTCCTTAGCATATCCAATAGGATCGCGTCGATGACCCCACAATGCATCGAAATCCACTAAATTCACAAAACATAGGCCTGTGAAATCTGTCTTAGCAATCTCAATCGTCTTTACCATGCCATCGTGATTACTTTTGGTTTTTATCGCTTTGGTTACACCTTCACCATCAAAGATATCATTGATCTTACCGATGCTGATCACATCAAATAAACCGTCTTTTAGTTCGTCCAACGTGGTACGTCCAAAGGGTTTTAAAGCATAGTCATGACGATTGCTTGTTCGCTTGAACTCCCCTTTTCGAGCACCTAAGAATGGGCGAGCGATGATACGTCCTACTTTCCATTCATCTTTCATGGTCAATTCACGTGCGATCTCGCAACACCGATATAATTCAGCTAAACCAAAGGTTTCTTCGTGAGCGGCAATCTGTAATACAGAGTCCGCCGAGGTATAAACGATCATGGCATTGGTACGCATATGTTCTTCACCCAGTTCATCCAAAATTTCAGTACCGCTTGCGGACTTGTTGCCGATGATGTCATAACCGCAGCGCTCTTTCAAGGCATCCAAAAGCTCGTCCGGGAAACCCGTATCCGTAAATGTCTGAAAAGGTTTATCAATATAAAGGCCCATAATTTCCCAATGGCCTGTCATCGTGTCTTTTCCTAGACTCTTCTCAGTTAACTTCGTGAAATAGGCTTTAGGTTGAGGTACAGGTTCCAAATTAGTCAATGGATGAAGGTTTACGATTCCCAGTTCTTGTAAATTAGGAATATTTAACCCATTATTTGCTTTAGCGATGTGTCCTAATGTATTTGAACCCACATCCCCATATTCATGAGCATCAGCAGATGCCCCTACCCCTACGCTATCCAAAACGACGGTAAAGATTCTACGATAGTTCATAACTTTCATTCTCCTTTTTTATCATTCATCGGATGGAATTTCTGATAAGCTTCTTGCATCCGTTTTTTCTCGATATGTGTATAGATTTGGGTTGTGGAAATGTCTGCATGTCCAAGAAGCTCTTGAACAACCCTTAAATCCGCACCCCCATTTAAAAGACTTGTGGCGAAACTATGTCTCAATTTATGCGGAGATATTTCCATATCCATCCCTAACTCTTGGCTTCGTTTTTTTAACATGGTATAGACATATTGGCGAGTTATAGCTTTGCCATTGGGCTTGATGAAAACACGATTTGATTTAGTTTTCAACCACACATATCGATCAAGTTCTAAATAACGGCGCACATTATCTACTGTTATGGATGCCATGGGAACCATACGTTCCTTATTACCCTTGCCTAAAATGCGAAGATAAGATTGTTCTAGATAGACTTGACTGAGCGTAAGTTCCACGAGCTCGCTCACACGTAATCCACATGAATATAATACATCAATCATTGCTAAATGAAAGCGTTCATGCTTGAGATTCTCTTCTTGAAGTAATTTGTCGATTTGACTTTGATCAATGGTTTTTGGGTAACGATGTTGTTTTCTTATTTTCTGAATGTGCGAAGCTGGATTTTCTTTAAGCTGATAGTGTTGTTTTAAAAAACGATGAAAATTGATGATGCTTGTTTTGGCTCGCAAAACACTTGCATTCGCATATTCATCGTTGAGCGTTTGTAGATACCTATTGATTTGCTCAGATTGTACTTGGTCAAGCGCAATATCCTCTTTTAGGAAATAAGCAGCATAAGCTTGCAAATCGCGCAGATAGGCTTGGATCGTATTTTTAGATTTACGATCGACATACTCAAGTTGTTTCGAGTAAGCTTCGATCGCGCTGTTCCAATCAAACATCAACATTCACCAATCTTTGATTATGTTTTAGTAGTTCTTGAGCAGCGGACAAGGCATTGGGTGTGTTTGAACCACTTGCAATCATTGCAAGCTCATGAATACGACCTTCTTCAGAAAGTTCGGTGATGTTTGTATTCGTTAGGGTATTCGCTTGAATCTTTGAGACAAGATAATGCGTTCTTGAACAAGCGGCAACTTGGCCAAGATGCGTTACAGAAAACACTTGGGCATGATAAGCAAGACTGGACATTTTCTGACCTATGGCTGTTGCGACACGTCCAGAAACACCTGAATCAATTTCATCAAAGATGACCGTTTCAATAGATTGTAGATCGTTAAAAATTACTTTCATTCCCAACATGAGTCTTGAAAGTTCACCACCACTTGCGACTTTGATCAAAGGTTTAAGGCTCTCCCCTGGGTTCATAGAAATCAAGAATTCTACGAAGTCCAATCCATATTGATTTGCTCCAACTTCATTGAAAACAATCGAAAATTGAGCTTTCTCAAGATATAGATCACGTATTTCTTTGATAATCGCTGTTTCTAGGGCTCTAGCCTTGTTTTTACGCACTTCACGTAATTCTAAGGCTCTAAGTTCAAACTGCTTGTATGCACGCTCACAATCGCGTCTCAGCTCTTCAAGCACTTCTTCCCGATGTTCAATCGCGTTAATGCGTTCTTTAATCTCAGCGTAATGTTCGAGGATCAACTCAAGCGTACGTCCATATTTCTTTTTAAGTTTATTGATTTGAAACAAGCGATCTTGAATTTGATTCAAACGATCTTCATCGTAACTTAGCTCGTTGAAACGATCTTTAAGTTCTTCGATCTGTTCAACGAGATTGAAATAAATCTCATCAATCGTCGCAGTGATTGGTTTTAAAGCATCCATCTCATCAATATGACGCAAAGCTTTCACAGCTTCATAGATCTTTACACGCGCACCTTCGTTCTCATCTAATAAATCGATGGCATTTATCAATCGAGTTGAAACCTTCTCAAAGCTCATGAGCAAACGTTGTTGATTTTCAAGTTCCTCATCCTCCCCGATCACAAGATTTGCCTTCTCAATCTCAAGGGATTGAAAACTAAGGAAATCTAGATCATCTGGATTTAAATCATTTTTTTCTTTTTCATTAAGCTCATTTTTTAGTTTCGCATAAGATTGATAGTGCTTTTTGACATCATCCAATAAAGCGCGATCGATGTTATAAGCATCCAACAATTGTAAATGGTAACGATTATTCAACAAATATTGTGTATCATTCTGACTGTGAATGTCCACAAGGTACTGACCGATTTCTTTCAAAAGACTAACGGGAACACTACGATTGTTAATTCGATTGATCGATCTCCCCTCTTGTGTCAATTCACGACTTATGATTAGTTCATCCAAATCAAAATCATAATTCAAGTCATTAAAAAGTGAAGCAATGTGTTTGCTCTTCGTCGAAAAAACAGCTTCAATAATGGCCTTATCACTTCCATGACGAATCATATCAACAGTAAAGCGATCCCCCATCAAAAGTCCGATGGCATCGATTAAAATCGACTTACCAGCACCTGTTTCGCCTGTAAACACACTAAAACCGGATTTGAAATCCAATCTTAATTCATCGATCAGAATATAATTTTTAAGGTAAAGATTTTGTAACATGGTTTCTCTTTAATACGCAGAAAATGCATTAATTCCTATTGACTGCTTTTTTTATTCTTTCAAACAATGAACTGATGTCGATATTCTCATAACGTCTTAAATCTGGTACGGATCCATGTGTCACAAAATGATCCTTGATACCAATGCGATCCAAATCAAGTGTAAGATGACGTTCTGCCAACCACTCCATGATAGCGCTGGATAAACCACCCGCTAACATATCGGTCTCATAAACAATAACATGCTTTTTCTGCTGGGTTAAATAATTCAAAAGCCCATCATCCAATGGTTTAATAAAACGTGCATTGACGACACAAACAGGCAACTGATTAGCATCAATCTTATCTTTTATCTTATCGACATCAGGTCCATAAGCCACGACCACGACATCTACGGTTTCAAGATTACCCAACACCGTCCAAGTTCCAGTCTCAATCATCTCAAAAGTCTCTACTTCATTATAAACAGCGCTACCTCGCGGATAACGAATTGCATAAGGACGATTTAATTTGAAAGCACTGTAGAGTATATTTTGAGCTTCATAAGCATCCTTAGGTTGTGCGATGATGAGATTAGGTAGCGGTCTTAAGATACCGATATCAAAAACACCATGATGTGTAGGACCATCCTCCCCTACTAGACCACTGCGATCAATTCCAATCACAACAGGACTTTCCATGCGTGCAATATCATGATTGATTTGATCATATGCTCTTTGAATAAAGGTGGAATATATCGATAAAAATGGTTTCAAACCATTTAAAGCCATAGCAGACGCTAGTGTAGCTGCATGTTCCTCAGCAATTCCACAATCAATACTTCTCTGCGGATATAAAGCGAAGAACTTCTCTAATTTGCTGCCTTGAATCATGGCAGGTGTGATTACGGTTAGATTTGGCTCTTGTTTCGCCAAACGAATCAGCGTTTCAGAAACTACTTCAGACCATGATAAGTGATTCAACGGCAAAGAGCCCAGATTGTTTCCTGTATCAGGATCAAATTGACTGACACCATGCCAATGACCGTTCTTATCATTCTCCGATAAATGGAAACCTTTGCCTTTCGTTGTGATCACATGAACCAATACAGGGCCTTCATGTTGCTTGGCGGTTTCCAAGGCATTGAACAACTCATGAAAATTATGACCATCGATTGGACCTAGGTATTCCAAGCCCATTTCGGTAAAAATTGAAGGATGGATGATGGAGCGCTTAATTGAATCCTTGACAACGCGCATCCCTTTCAAAACAGCAGAACCGACAAAATTCTGATTCAAAATACCTTTGACTTCTTGCTTAGCATTCACATATGACTGACTGTTTCGCAATCTCGCGATCGAGTGTGACAAAGCACCTACATTTTGAGAAATGGACATATTGTTGTCATTTAAGATAACGATTAATTTTTGTTTGGTAGAACCAATATGATTTAGTGCTTCAAAAGACATCCCATTTGGAATCGAACCATCACCAACAACTGCTACGATTGCATGATCTTCATTTTTCGCTTCACGTGCAATCGCCATTCCCAATGCTGCTGATAAAGCTGTACCAGCATGGCCAGCTTCCCAAACGTCGTAAATGCTTTCGCTCATCTTTTGAAAACCACACAAACCATGAAGTTGTCTTAAATGCACGAAATCCTTCGCACGACCCGTTAATATCTTATGAACATAAGATTGATGTCCAACATCAAATAGTAACTTATCTTTGCTGAAATCAAAGATAGCGTGAAGTGCGATTGTAAGTTCGACAACTCCAAGATTGCTAGAGAGATGCCCTCCCGTTTTTGAGACACTTTCAATCAAAAAGGAACGAATGTCACTCGCTAATATCTTTAAGTCTTCATTTTTCAAATCCTTAAGAAATAAAGGATTTTCTATATCAATTACATTTTGCATATTATTTGATTCGATCTTTCATCCAATGAACGATATCCAAAAGGTGTGGATACGTTTCGTTTAGCAACATTATATCACGATTGAGCTCAGCATAAAGTTCATTGATCTTCAGCCTTGTGGCTTCAATTCCTAAAAACTCAATCACAGTCTTTTTATGATTTTCGAGGTCACTTTGATTTGATTTTCCAATCACATCAAATGTACTGGTTCGTTCTAAGTAATCATCTTGAATTTGAAAGACAATGCCAAGTTTTTTACCAATCTGATCCAATTGATCCTCATCCTCATGTTTAAGGTTTAAAAGATTGCCCAAGCGAAGTGCCGCACTAAATAGACAACCCGTCTTATATCCATAAAGCTTATATAAATCTTCAATTTGATTCAAATGATTCGTATCATTTTGAATATCCAAGACTTGTCCAAGGATCATTCCATTCGCACCGGACGCATCACTTAAAATACGCATCGCATTTACAATATTTTCATGCTTGAGGTCTAACATCGAAATAACATAAAAAGCCTGTGTCAACAAAGCATCTCCAGCTAGTATCGCTGTCGCTTCATCAAAGCGCTTGTGCGTCGTCAGTTGACCACGACGATAATCGTCATTATCCATTGCAGGCAAATCATCGTGTACAAGCGAATAGGTATGAACCATTTCCAAAGCATATGCAAGCTTCAACATGTTTGAATCTTGAAGCGTAAGATTCGACATTGCGAAGACCAAAAAAGGGCGTAATCGCTTACCACCTACTTCGAGTGCATAACACATCGCATCTTTCACATTGGAGTCTTCAACGTCACTAAGAAATGTAGCGGAATATTCATTAAAAACGTGAACAAATTCGTTAAACATTTGCATCGTCACTGTATTTCACCATCAACTCAGATACTTTTTTCTCAAAAGTTTTTAGTTGTGCATCACACTGTTTGACTAAGGCCAAACCTTCTTCAAATAAAGTGATCGAACTTTCCAAATCATGCTCGTTTCGATCAAGCGCTACAACGATTTCATTTAGACGCATCATTGCTTCTTCAAAACTCTTTGTTTTTTCACTCATCACTTTGCTCCTTCATTGCTTTCGCGCGGACTGTTCCATCAAATAAGCGAATCTTCATCTCTCTATCATAATCAATGTCATTAATCAAACGAATGACTTTATCTTCCTGCGACACAATGCTGTAACCACGTGCCAGACTATTCAAAGGTGAAAAGGCATTCAATAATTTCAATGTTTGACCAAAAGCATTCTGTGAATTCAAAGTTTTCTGTTCGATGCGTTTGATCAATAAATCTTGTGAGCGAGCTAATCGAACCGTCTGATTGTTGGTGAAACTCAAAATGCGCTGACTCAATTGTGACTGCTGTGTACTTAACCCAACGCGCAAGCGATGCGCACGTTTTGTTTGTTGACTGAGTTGTTGCTCGTAATTTGATAACTGTAACTGATGCGACATCATCAAACGATGTGGCTGTGTGAAAACAGGATGTGTTTGAACTTGTCTTAACGCAACACGTTGCTTATTCAATTCGGAATCGATTATCTGATTCAAACGCTTTAATTGATTGTGAACACTTTGTTCTACTTCTTGGATGTCAGGAACAGCCAATTGGACTGCGGCAGTGGGTGTTGCAGCACGAAGATCTGCGACCAAATCTGCAATCGTAGTGTCCGTCTCATGACCAACACCTGTGATCAAAGGTGTTTTAAGAGCTTCAATCGTGTACGCCAATTGCTCATTATTGAAAGCCCAGAGGTCTTCAATCGAACCCCCACCTCGCGCAAGGATCAAGACATTATGTTGATTCCGATCAGCCTTTATCAGTTGTTCAATGATGTTTCGAGGAGCCTGATCACCTTGTACCAAACTCGGGTAGATTGTGACTTCAACAATTGGCCATCTTAATGTCATTGTCTTCAACATATCTTGCAATGCTGCGGTTTCACGACCCGTAATGATCCCAATGGACTTTGGATACGATGGGATTGGTTTCTTACGTTCATCGCTGAATAAACCCGCTTCAAATAATTTCTTCTTTAGAAGTTCAAACTGTAAATAAAGATCACCAAGTCCATCGTTACGCATTGAGAATACGGAACATTGTACCTGACCTTGCATCGCATAGACACCTAAAGCAGCTCTTAAAAGCACCTTATCCCCGTTTTTTGGTTTAAAATCAACTGCATTCGCATATGAAGAAAACATCACACAACTGACACGAGCACCCTCATCTTTCAATGAAAAATACCAGTGGCCTGAGCTATGTGATGTAAAGTTGGATATCTCACCTTTTAAATAGAACGACTTAAAAGCAACATTCTGTTCAATGGTCTGCTTTAATCGATTAACTAAAGTTGAAACCGTCCAAACAACATTACTCATATCGATCTAAGACAGCATTGATGTATTTATACGACTCGTCATCCGCATATTCTTTAGCCAATAAAACAGCTTCATCAATAACGACGGGCTTCTCATCCAGCTTTCTTTCCAATTCACAAACAGCCAATAACAGAATCGATTGTTCTACAAAAGGTAGACGCTCAAATGTCCAATCTTGCAATAATTCATTGATTTTCTCAACTAAGGCTTCTTTATTGATTTCAATGAACTCACAATTCAATAATACAAAACGACCTTCATCTTGCGTGATCTCAAATTCATAGTCCTCTAAAATCAAGGTCAATGGACGCTCTAATAAACAATGTTGATAAAGACACTCAATGGCCTTTTGACGTTGTAAATGACGATTCATAATAATCAGCTCACTTTCTCAAGAAAAAAACGCCCTATTGGGCGCTAAAAACAAATCCGATGACATTCACGTCAACATTTCTGCAAAGTAGCCCAGTCATCTGTTCAATGGATTGTGTCACTTTAGTTTGTATTGACTGAGAAACATCTGTAACATTCATTCCGTATTGAAGTTTCACATCAACACGAATGTGCAACTGATTATCGACAATTTTACTCGAGATTCCCTTACGTGACTCACATTGAGCACGTTGCTCCTCAAGACAAGCAAAGAATGCGATTGAATCAAAAACATCTTTTTTAATCGACGTAAATCCAAGTTGATTTGGGTGTGTAAGTTTTATAAATTCTTGTGCCATAATGATCTCCTAACTCATTATAGCACAGGAAGCTTTTTATAAACAATTATTCACCAAACCATTTCGAATCCAAAGCTGCCAAACTACCATCTTCCTTCATTTGAGCCAAAGCCGCATTCACTTCAGAAACCCATTCAGAACCCTTAGGGAAGGCAATCGCAGTACCACCATCACCATCCAAAGCATCATCTGTAATCTTGAATGTCGTTAGCTCAGGGTTGACTTCTTCATAAGAGATTGCATTTTCATAATCGATAACCAATGCATCTAAACGACCTAATTTAATATCTTCAATAATGGTTAAGAATGTTGTCCGTGATTCAACAGTGAATCCATATTTTTCAGCAATAGATTTCATCGCATTTTCTTGAACGGTACCGGTTTGAACACCAATTTTTAAACCACTCAAATCTTCAACAGAAGCATAACCTGCTTCTTTAAGAACAACAGCCGTATACAAGGATTCACCCGCTTTGTAAATATCTGAGAAATCAACCGATTTCAAACGTTCCGCATCGACGTTCATCCCAGAGATTGCCATATCGCCTTGCCCTGCTTGTAAACCAGCAATGATGCCATCGAAGGATTGTTCCTTCCAAACCACCTCAACTCCAATAATATCTGCAATGGCTTCCATTAACTCAATGTCAAAGCCAACGTATTTGCCATCAACACCAATCGATTCATATGGAGGATAATCTGGTGAAGTCAATACGGTAATCTGTTTGGTTTCTACAACGTCCTCTTCTTGAGCTGTACAGCCCGTTAATACGATCGCTAACAGTGCGATAATAATCCAAAGTTTTTTCATTTTGTTTCCCTTTCTTAAATCATGTTTGCTAAGAATTCTTGAGCTCTTTTTGTTTTAGGCTGTTTGAAGAATTCCTTGGTTTCAGTGACTTCTAATATTTCTGCTTGATTCATAAATATGATGACATCTGCTACTTCTTGAGCAAACTTTATCTCATGCGTAACGATTACATTCGTCATACCACGATGATTCAATGATTTGATGACCTTCAATACTTCTTGCGTCATCTCTGGATCCAAAGCACTGGTTGGCTCATCAAACAACATGGCTTTTGGATGCATCGCTAAGGCACGCGCAATCGCAACACGTTGCTTCTCGCCACCCGATAACTGATGCGGGTAATTGTTTAAGCGGTGACCTAAGCCAACACGTTCCAATTGCAAGATTGCCTCTTTTTCTGCATCTTCCTTACTCATCTTCTTAACTTTCAAGAGTGCATACATTACGTTTTCCTTAGCACGCATATGCGCAAAGAGATTGAAGTTTTGGAACACCATACCGATCTTTTCTCGGATTGTATAGAGTTGACCTTTTTCTTTAACGATGTCAATGCCATCGACAATAACTTGTCCTTGTGTTGGTTTTTCCAATAGATTGATGCAGCGAAGCAATGTGCTTTTACCAGCACCACTGGAGCCGATGATGGCATATGTCTTATCCGCTTCGAAAGTAATATTGACGTTACTTAAAACCGTTGTGTCATCAAACTTCTTACTGATATTTTGTAGGCTAATCATAACGTAGCTTCCTTTCTAGCATTTTGCCAACATTACTTAAGATGATATTCAAACCTAAATAAATCAAGCCAATAATCAACAAAGGTTCAAAGAAACGATACGTTGCAGCACTTACGATCTGTTGACGTCGCATAATGTCCGTTAAGCTAATCATGGAGACGACAGAAGTTTCTTTTACCAAAGTGATAAACTCATTCATGATTGCGGGCAAGACATTGCGTAAAGCCTGAGGAATGATGATATTGAAGGTAATGTCCCAATTTCGAACACCCAAGGCATGAGCAGCTTCAATTTGTCCTTTATCAATGCTTTCAATACCAGCTCGCAGGATTTCTGAGAGATAAGCACTGGAGTTCAGCGAGAAGATGATTAATGCTGAGATGTAAGGTGTAGGAATCCATCCTGTAAGTTGTGGTATCCCATAATGGAAGAATGCCAATTGAAACAACAAGGGCGTCCCCCGGAAGAAGTCAATGAAGGCTTTGATCAAAAACTGAGTGATACCACCTTTTCTACTTAATAAACTAAAAATCAATGCCAATAGTGAGCCCAGCAATGCGGCCGCAATTGCTATCTGTAAAGTGACTAGAATGCCACCAAGCAAATAAGGTATGTAAGGATAAATCAATTCGAATTTAATGTTCATAGTTCCTCCAAATAAAAAACGTCCCATACAAAGGACGTTGTGAAACGCGGTACCACCTTAATTTCAGATCATTGACCTGACATCTCGAAACTTTAACGCAGCATACGTGTGATTCTTCTTTCGTCGCATCACAAGCTCCCAAACACGTTCACTGGACTTTCATCTTGTCTTTCACCTTACACAAGTCGCTCTAAGAAAGTTGATCAGCTACTACTTTTGTTCATCGCTTATGGACACATTATACAGAACAAGAAATATATTGCAAGTATTTTTTCAACAATTTACAAATTTTTACATTCTAGTTCAAATTCGTTTATTTTTCAAATAAGCACGTGAATCAACTTCATCAAGTTTGAGTTGTTCAATCAACCCATCTAAATTTGCAAACTTCAGCTCAGGTCTTAGATAATGTACAAAGACAAAATCTACGTTTTTATGATAGATATCACGATCAAAATCAAAGATATGGGCTTCGATTGAGACCAACTTGTCACTTTTAACCGTTGGATTTAAACCAATGCTTATCATGGACCCAAATTGAAGACCATCGATGTTTACAAAGCCAGCATAAACGCCCATTTTGGGAAGAACATATTCTGGATTCACTTCAAGGTTTGCGGTAGGATATCCAATCTTACGTCCAATTTGTCGACCTCCAACCACTTCACCATGCAAAGCATAAAAGCGTCCCAATAATTGAGAAACAAGCTCCATATCACCGTTTTTTAAAGCAATCTTGATGCGCGTACTACTCACTTTCTCTTGATTAACTTGATATTCTGAGACTTCATGGACATGAAATGATTCCGATTCATTCAGTTTCAAGAACTGAACATCACCTCGACCCTTGTTACCAAACTTGAAGTCAAAGCCACAAACAAGATCTTCAATCTTTAAATCCCAAAGTTTCTGTAAAAATAACAGAGGCTCCATATTGGCCATAACTTCATCAAATTGAATGCTGATCCAAACATCAAAACCCAATGCCGCTGCCAAACGTTTACGATCCTCAATAGTCGTCAAATGATTCGCATTTGGAATCTTATGAATAACAACCCAAGGATCAGGATCAAAACTGATGATCGCTGTTAAGCGATTATTGCGTTTTGCGATCGATAATGTTTTATTAAAAAGACTTTGGTGACCTAAATGAAAACCATCAAAATAACCGATACATGCGGCCATTGCTTGATCAAATGTTTGCTTATCAGCACCGAGTTTAATTTCAATCATCTACCATAACCCTCTTACGCAATGATACAGACCATCTTCATCACGATAATGATAGACCGCAAGCAAATCATTTTGATGCGTAATCAGAATCTCATCAGAAGTATGTTCTAAATTCAATGCCTTTCCATTCTTCACATCCACAGTATCCTCGATTTCAACTTTCTCTAATTCGATCCCATCGATTAAAGGAAACAATCGATATTCATTTCTTCTTAGTGCATCGATATCAATCGCATCTTCAAGTCGATAATGACCAATTGAAATCCTAGTCAATGCTTCCATCGTCCCAACAGTATTCAATCGTATTGCAATATCTTCACACAGACTACGAATATATGTACCACTTGAACATTCAACTTTAAATGTCAATGCACCCTCTGCATACGCAAGCTGCTCGATATTAAAAATCTCAATATCACGCTCTGGAATCTCAACATCGATATTGGCTCGTGCATATTCATACAAACGTTTACCTTTGATGGAGATGGCAGAAACCTTTGGGGGTGTCTGTTTGGTAACGCCTATGAATGATTTTAATACATCATTGATCTTAGCTTGATCCATATTTAAGGTATCATCACTTTCAATCACGTCACCCCAGATGTCCCCAGTATTGGTCTTAATCCCAAAACGCAACGTTGCAATATACTCTTTTCGATTTAATGCTAAAAATGGCAAGGCTTTGGTCGCCTTGTCCACGAGAATGATTAATAAGCCTTCTGCATTGGGATCCAAAGTACCTGCATGACCTATTTTTTTTATGTTGAGTGTTTTACGAACCACGGCAACGACATCGAAAGATGTCATGTTCTGTGGTTTATTGATTAATATTAAGCCTTGCATTGTTGTTCGTTAACCTAGACTATTATACAATAGAATCCTGATTATGAAAGAAAGATATGCTTATGAAAACACTGATTAAGAAAATAGGTCAAGCAGACAAAGATTACGCAATGTTCAATGACGATGATGTTATTGCGGTAGGTTTAAGTGGTGGCAAGGATTCGACGTTGTTGCTTTATGCGCTCGAAGAGTACCGAACCAAGTCTAGGAAGAACTTCAAATTGATTGGTATCCACATTGATCTTGGTTTTGCTGGTGAAGATTATCAAGCTGTTAAAACCTTCTTTGATGCGCAAGGAATTGAAAATCACATCTTCCCGTCACAGGTCAGTGAGATTCTTGAGCTAAATAAAAAAGACGACCGCATCCAATGTTCATTATGTTCAAAATTTAAAAAAGGCATCGTTATCCAAAATGCTTTAGATCTAAAATGCAATAAAGTAGCCTTCGCTCACCATGCGGATGATGCGATCGAAACGCTCTTTCTGAACGCAATCTTTGGCGGTAAGTTAAATACATTTGATCCTAAGATGTACATGAGTGAGTCAAGGATTGATTTCATTCGTCCTTTTGTTTATGTAAAGGAATCTGAAATCATTGGTCAAACTGAAAACCTGGGACTACCTGTAAAAAAATCGGGTTGTCCGATGGATGGTTATACCAAGCGTCAAGATATCAAAGAGTTGCTTCTTGATTTGTACCAAAAATATCCAACTGCACATGATAACTTTATAAAAATGCTACACAATACGGAACAGACAAAACTTTGGGTCAAAGGCTTGACAAAGGAATAGATAATACTTATACTCTTAAAGACAAAAGATATATAGAGGTAGCGACGCAGAAGAGTACTAAAGTGAGCTGGCAAGCAATGAACTTTAGGAAAGGCAACCGTCGCCGAACGATTCATCTGGCAAGATGATTCGTGGGGTCATGAATAAGATTCATGACACTCCTTCAATTTGAAGGGCGCTATAACACACACCTAAAGTACAAAGGTCGCGTTATAGATGCGATCTTTTGTTTAACGAAAAGGAGCAAGATTATGAAGAAATTAGTTACATTAGTCGCTTTACTTAGTTTGATTCTAGGTGCCTGTACAGCAGCCCCAGCTGAGGAAGATGTCCTCTATGTCGGTATGGAATGTGCATATGCCCCATTCAACTGGACACAAGTCGAGAGCAGTGATACAGCACTTCTCATTAACAATGAGCAAGGTACAGGTTATTGCGATGGTTACGATGTTCAAATCGCGCAAGCAATCGCGGCCGAAGTTGGACAAGAACTAATTGTTAAAAAAATCGCATGGGAAGGTTTGATTGATGCGTTGAATAATGGTGAGATTGATATGATCGTTGCAGGGATGACAGATACGGCAGAGCGTCGTGAGTCCGTTAGTTTCTCAACACCATACTATGCATCAGATTTGGTTTTGATCGTACGAGATGACTCTGCATATGCGAATGCGACTGCTTTGGTTGATTTCACAGGGGCAAGTGTTGTGGCTCAAAAAGGAACCTTCCATGATACAGTAGTCGATCAGATTCCAAATGTCATCCACGGTACACCTTTAGGAAGTTTTGCCTTATTAACCAATTCAGTTGTCAATAATGAGTTTGATGCGATGGTATCGGAATACCCTGTTGCTTTGAGCATCGTGGCTTCCAATCCTGATTTAACGATTATCAGCTTTGCGGGAGATAATGGCTTTGCGACAAGTTTTGAAGATACAACCGTGTCTGTTGCAGTCGCAAAAGACAGTGTTGAACTCTTAGAAACAATCAATGAAGTATTAGCAAACATCAGTGAAGAAACACGTGCGGAATGGATGAAAGACGCCATTCAACGCCAACCAGAGGGTGAATGATTACCCTCATAAGTAAAATTCCACAAGATCTCTTTGGAGCGGCCGGCTACATCTTTTCAAAGTACGGTTCGCTCTTCTTCTTTGGAGCTAAAAATACCTTATATATCGCACTGAGTGGCACGATCATCGGTTTGATCATCGGCTTGGGGATTGGCATCTTACGTGCCCTTCCCGTCTATGATTACGACTCAACACTAAAGCATTGGATTGTCAAGGCTGTACGTATCATTACATCGGTGTATGTCGAAGTCTTCCGTGGTACGCCGATGATGGTTCAAGCTGTATTCATTTATAACGCATTTCTACCCATCTTTAAGAACTCTAAGTTGTTAGCAGGCATTGTCATCGTATCTATCAATACCGGTGCCTACATGGCAGAAATCATCCGTTCTGGGATACAATCCTTGGATAAAGGGCAAAATGAAGCTGCTCGTTCGATTGGTATGAACAACACACAAACAATGGTATTTGTCATTCTACCACAAGCAATCAAAAATGCATTCCCAGCAATCGGGAACGAGTTCGTCGTTAACATCAAAGATACATCTGTCTTGAATGTCATTGGTGTGACTGAGCTGTTCTTTCAATCCACAACCGTGGCAGGTATCATCTATCGTTTCAGTGATACTTTCTTTGTATCGGCATTGATCTATTTATTTCTAACCTATTCCACAACCTTGATCCTCAAATATATCGAGGGCAAAATGCAGATATCTGGTTTCGATGGTCCATCCAGTCAAACCACTCCTTTAATCAAAGGACATTTCGAAGCTAAGGAGCCAAAACAATGATCATCGAAATTGAACATCTCGTCAAACGCTTTGGTAAACTTGAGGTCCTTAAAGATGTCAGCCTGAGTGTCAATAAAGGTGAAGTCATCAGTATCATTGGTTCAAGCGGTAGTGGGAAAAGCACGCTTTTACGATGCATCAATCTCTTAGAATCCTATCAAGCTGGTACAATCAAATTTGAATCAAAAGATATTCTAAGTTCAATCAAAGGCATCAACCAATATCGTGCTCAAGTTGGCATGATTTTCCAGTCTTTTAATTTGTTCTCACACCTTAGTGTTCTTGAGAACTGTGTCATTGGACAAGTCAAAGTACTCAAAAAGAAGCGTTCAGAAGCGGAACAACTTGCAATGAAAATCCTCGACAAAGTCGGTTTGGCAAGCTTTGCGAATGCATCGGTCATGACCCTATCGGGTGGCCAGAAACAACGGGTTGCCATCGCTAGAACGTTATGTATGGAACCAAAAGTTCTTCTCTTTGATGAACCAACCAGTGCGTTAGATCCAGAAATGGTTGGAGAAGTCTTGCAAGTCATAAAATCATTGGCTAAAGAACATCGTACGATGATGATCGTGACCCATGAAATGGCATTTGCGAAAGAAGTATCCGATCGTGTACTCTTCATGGATAGTGGCATCATTCTTGAAGAAGGAACTCCAGATGAACTCTTCAATCATCCTAAACAAGAACGCACTAAAGAATTTTTACAAAGGTTTAGAAACCAATAGCGGATTAAGTTCCGCTTTTTTAATACAGATGTTAGAATAACACTATGTTCCAAAGAATCTATGTCGAAATCACCAATACCTGTAATTTGGATTGTTCCTTCTGTTTAAAGAACAAACGCAGTTCAAGAATGATGACAATTGAAGAATTTAAACATATCTTGCAAGAAATCAAAGATTATACGCAACATATTTATCTGCATGTTCAAGGTGAACCTTTCATGCATCCGAATTTGTTAGATTTCTTAAACCTAGCATATGAAGCCAGATTAAAAGTTCATTTAGTCACGAACGGGACTTATTTAGGAAGTGTCACTTATGAACTGTATGAGCATCCCGCACTCGTTCAGTTGAGCATTTCATTACATGCACTTCAAATTTATGATCATGATCAAAATCATATCGTTTTAAAGCAGTTGATTCAGGATTCCGATAAACATCACTTTTCACTCTTTCTAAGAATTTGGCGTTTTGATGATCTTAAATCGCGAACAAAATTATCGCAACTCATTGATATTCCAATTGATAAACTTCCTATGAAAAGAAGCAAGATCACAACCAACCAATTCGTCGATTTAGATGATACATTTACTTGGCCATCGTTAAGCAATCCGTATATATCCGATCTAGGCTATTGTCATTCTGGTACGAAACTTATTGCTATACTTGCAGATGGCACGGTTACCCCCTGCTGTTTGGATGCGGAGGGTATCATTAATCTTGGTAACATCCATCAAAACAATTTTATAACAATTATAAAAGGTAATCGTTTGACAACACTCAATAAATATTTCAATCAAAATATCTGTTCAGAAGAACTCTGCAAGCATTGCTCATACCGCTTGAGATTCAATAAAAAAAGAGGGATAACCCTCTAATCTTGTCTTTGTTTTTGCAACAAGTCGATGATGTCATCAATCTTCTTTCCTTGTTCGAATGTCGAATCAATTAAGAATTTGATTTCTGGAATCTTTCGAATCATCAATTTCTTACCCAGTGCTCCACGGATCTGCTTTGCATAACCGTTGAGTGCTTTTAATTGTAGTTCAGCCCCTTTTTCTTTATCAAGAAACGTCACATACAATTTAGCAAGCGAATAATCATTCGTCATCTCGACATCCATGATGGTCACAAAACCAATGTCTGGATCCTTGATTTCGAATTGAATCATTTCAGAAACTTCTTTAAGAATGACTTGCGCTATTCTTTGTTGGCGGATTGCCATACAGATACCTCCTAGACTTGAGGAACTTCACGATCCTCAAATGCTTCAATGACATCATTTTCTTTAATATCATTGAATCCATCAATCGTTAAACCACAATCATAGCCCGCTGCTACTTCTTTCGCATCGTTTTGGAAACGTTTTAAAGTACCCAATTTGCTTGTGTAAACAACTGTACCATCACGAATAATACGTACCTTCGCATCGCGTACAAGCTTACCATCGGTAACCATACAACCTGCGATGGTACCGACTTTGGTAACTCTGAAGAGTTGACGAACAGACGCTTGTCCCAATACGACCTCTTTGTATACAGGTGCAAGCAAACCCTTCATCGCACTTTCCATCTCATTGACAGCATCGTAGATGACATTATACAATCGAATATCAATGCCTTCTTCTTCAGCCTTGCGACGTACAACCGCGTCAGGACGAACATTGAAGCCCATGACAATCGCATTACTTGCAGAAGCCAACATAATATCCGATTCTGAGATCGCGCCTACCGTAGAACGGATGACGTTGATACGAACGGTAGCGACTTCAATACGTTCCAAAGCTTGTTTGATGGCTTCGGCTGAACCTTGAACGTCTGCTTTAACAATGATATTGATTTCTTGAAGATTTCCATCTTCAATCGCTTTCGATAATTCTTCCAAACTAACCGAAGAACTTCCTTTACGTTCAGCATCAATCTTGACTTGTGAACGACGATCAGCAAGTGCACGTGCTTTCTTCTCGTTGTCAAAGACCTTGAAAATATCACCTGCAACAGGAACATCATTCAACCCAATGATTTCGACTGGCATTGAAGGTTTGGCATCCTTGATCTCGCGGCCACGATCATCCGTCATTTTACGAACTTTACCAAAACACGCACCAACGACCAAGATATCACCCGCATGAAGCGTACCGTTTTGAACCAAAAGGGTTGCGACCGGGCCTCTACCTTTATCTAATCGAGCTTCAATGACAGAACCAGAAGCCATACGATTTGGATTCGCTTTTAAATCTTGAACTTCTGAAACAACTAAGATGGATTCCAATAAATTCTGAATGCCTTCGCCCGTTTTAGCTGAAAGCTTACAGAACATGACTTCACCACCCCATTCTTCAGGTGTTAAGCCTAAGTCCGCCATCGCATTGTAAATCTTTTCAAAATTCGCACCAGGCTTATCTATCTTATTGATTGCAACAATGATTGGTACCTCAGCTGCTTTAGCATGATCAATGGCTTCACGTGTTTGAGGCATGACCCCATCATCCGCTGCTACAACAATGATGACAATGTCCGTAACCTTAGCACCACGCGCACGCATGGAAGTAAAGGCTTCGTGACCTGGTGTATCCAAGAACGTCAACTTCTTACCATTGACGGTAACTTGATAAGCACCGATATGTTGTGTGATGCCACCATGTTCACCATCGACAACCTTTGTTTTACGAATCGCATCCAATAAACTGGTTTTACCATGGTCAACATGGCCCATGATCGTGATGATTGGAGAACGCTCTAATAAATCCTTTGGATCATCGAGATCGACATCTTCCAAACTATCCGCATCAACCGCTTCTTCTTTAGTGACTTCTACATTGTATTCCATACAAATAAGTTGGATCGTCTCATCATCAAGATTTGTATTGATGGTAACCATCTTACCCAACATGAACAACAACTTAATGATATCACTGGAGTTTTTATTCAACTTCTCAGCAAGTTCACTAACTGTTATCCCCTCTTCATATGCAATCTTCGTTACGAGCTCAGCACGCGGCTTGAACTCTCGTTGCGTATTACCTTTACGCGGCTTCTTGTTGTTTCTTCTTACGGGTCTCCCCATAAAAATCACCTACTTTCTTTTAATACTTTATTTGCCATATCAACATTTGTGATTCCAATTGCAATGGCAGTCTGATTGATGTTTGCATGTAACAACTGACCATCCAAATCATCAAGCAAAGGTATTCCATAAAACGAACATTTATCTCGAATCACTTTTTGACTACGCTGCGAGGCATCTCGACTCAACAAGACCAAATGTACTTTCTTATTGCGTACACCTTCAAGCATGCGATCGCCGCTCACCAACGCATTGGCGCGTTTGATGATGCCAAGAAACGCATAATCATTGAATGCCATCTAAGTAATCCTTGATTTCATCAAATAAACGTCCGGGAATCTCACATTCTAAAGCACGTGCCAATGAACCTTTCTTACGTGCTACCTCCAGAGCCTCATAGGACTTCAAAAGATAAGCACCACGTCCATTCGCTTTACCTGAAAGATCGATCTTCACTTCACCTTCAGGCGTTTTGACGATCCGCAACAACTCTTTCTTGGGAGCCTGCGTCATCGTCGCAACACAACGTCTTAAAGGAATTTTTTTCATCAAAACCTCCTTTATTCTTCATCCTCATAGTAATCTTCAAATTCATCGAAATCAATCTCATCTTCCCATTGTGATTTTTCAGCCGCTTCGCTGCGTGCGATTTCAGCTAATTCTTCTTCAGTGTATTCAATCTTGATTTCATAGTCCTTATCTTTCTTCAATTCCGAACCACGTAAACGTCTTTCTTCTTCTTCCTGTTTCTTCGTCTTACGTTTCAAAGGCTCTTTCTTTTCAGGAACAGGCTTGTTATCAGCAATCGCTTCAAACTTAGAAACATAATCGTGACGAACTTCAAGAGGTTTACGTTCACGTTTAGGTTTAGGTTCTTCTTTAGGTTTCTCTACCTTGACTTCTTTGACTACAGGTGTTTCGACAACTAATGTTTCAGAAGGTACATATTCTTTTTCTTCATAGAAATCTGCACTTTCTTCATCTTTTAATGTCAAATCTTCAACAATCTCGGAATAGACTTGTTGTTTAGCCGCTTCAAGTTCTGCTTGCTTAGCACGTTCTTCTGCTAATTTGCGAGCCTTACGTTCAACAATCTTCGCTTCTTGTTCAAGTGAGAATGCTTGAGCTTCGCGATTCCAATCACGACCTTCTGCTTCAATATCAGAACGTGATTTGATATCAATCTTCATACCCGTCAAGCGAACCGCAAGACGTGCGTTCTTACCTTTTTTACCAATGGCCAAAGAAAGTTGGTCATCTTCAACCACAACCACGATGCCACGTTTTTCTTCACTTTGGATAACCGCTAAGATTTGAGCAGGACTCAAAGCATTCTTAATAAGTTCAATGACGTTTTCACGCCATTCAAAGATATCAATCTTCTCACCCTTCAATTCTTCAATGACGACCTGTACCCGTGATCCACGAGGGCCAATACAAGCACCAATTGGATCAACATCGTCACGTTTCGAGAAAACAGCCATCTTGGTCCGTTCTCCGGCTTCACGCGCAATCGCTTTGATCTCAACAATACCTTGGAAGATTTCAGGGACTTCTTTTTCAAACAAGCGTTTGACAAGTTTTGTATCCGCACGCGAAACCAAGACTTGCGCGCCTTTGGTATCTTTGGTGACTTCAGTAATGACCAAACGAATCTTTTGGCCTTCCTTATACGTTTCCCCTGGAATCTGAGCAGCTTTAGGCATCATAGCCAAAGTCTTACCCAAATTTACAACAACGAACTTCTCTTCAACCGATTCAACGATTCCAATGACCATTTCATCCAATTTATCAATATACTCATCGTAAACAGCTTTCTTTTCCGCTTCTCGAATCTTCTGTTTCATGACGTTTTTCGCCAAAAGAGCAGCCGCTCTACCCAGCTCATCGATGTTTACTTTAACATTATGCAATTCACCCAATTGATATTCAGGATTGATGGCTTGAGCTTCTTTCAAACCAATTTCCAACTCATCATCTTCTACTTCTTCAACAATTGTGTATTGTTGATACAAATTAACTTCACCGGTGTGATGATCGATATCAACCTTGACCAATGCATCTGGAATTTCGATGTGTTTACGATAGGCTTTTGCCAAAGCTTCATTTAAAGCCTCTAAAACAATCTCCTTTGTAATATTTCGATTCCCTTCCAAAGCTTGCATTGCAGCTAAGAAATCTTTAAAATTCATGCGCCTCTCCTTAGATTTTCACTGCCAAGTGAATCTTAGCAATATTTTCTTTCTCAAACTTCAATAATTTTTTACGTGCTTTGATTTGAACCTGAAGCAAGCCGGTAACACCATCATAATCCATCAATGTTCCATTCCATTCCAAGGCTTTCTCAAGTGGATGGTGAAACAGTATTTTGACTTCTTTTAGTATGGATCGTTTGATATCAAGATCATCTTTCAGCTCACGTTCAGCACCTGGTGAACAGACTTCAAGAAAGTACTTCATATCCTTTAAGGGACTTTCATCCAACAAAGGTGAGATTTCTGATGCGATCAAAGTACAAGTATCCAAATCCATCGTCCCATCCTCAAACATTACGGCACATTGTAAGATGCGCATGGACGCTTCTTGTGTCCATTTCAACTCTGCTAATTCGACCTTGTGTTTTAATAAAGCGGGCTTTATCAATGCTTCAATTTCTTTGAGTTCCATATTCTCCTTAAACAATAAGTAAGGAGTGGCGAACCACTCCTTTTTTCTCATCTACGCAATAATGATACACAAAATCACACTAAAATGCAAGTTAAAATAAGCTCATCTGATTTTGATCATCCAAATGATCTAATAATCCATACAATTCAAACTTCTTGATTGTTGTATTGTTTACTTGGGTTCGAGCCATGACATCTTCCTTTGAAATAAAGGGACGTAACTCACGTGCTTCTACAATTGATTTCGCAACGTTCTCGCCCAGTCCATCCACGATTGTAAAAGGTGGAATCAGAGCTTTCGAATCTTTTGGATCGATTGAGAATTCATTGGCAAGGGATGCGTTTAATTTGAGATGGCTGAAATGATAACCACGTGACAACATCTCATAAGCAACTTCCAAACTTCCCAACAACTCCGCCTCTTTGTGTGAAACTGTATTCTTAAGTCGATTGTCATTCAATCGACGTTGGATATCTTTTAAACGCTCAAGGATCTTACCTTCACCTAAAATATAGGTTTCATATTCATGTGAAGTAGCTCTTAAGCTAAAGTAGCTCGCATAGTAAGCCAAAGGATAATTGACCTTGAACCAAGCAACGCGTACAGCCATCAATACATAGGCAACCGCATGCGCTTTGGGAAACATGTACTTAATCTTCAAACAGGATTGAATGTACCATTCAGGGACGGAATGTTGAGCCATGAGTGCTTTCCATTCATCCCTTAAGCCGCGCCCTTTACGTACCGATTCCATAATGTCAAACGCTGCTTTAGCAGGTAAGCCCTTATGTATTAAATAAACCATGATGTCATCACGACAACCAATGACGTCACTAAATGGATACCCTTCATCAATCAGATTCTTCGCATTGTTCAACCATACATCCGTACCGTGGGACAAACCGGAAACGCGTACCAAACCAGAAAAGTTTTGAGGATGGGTCATTTCCAATATCTGGCGAACAAAACCAGTTCCAAACTCTGGTAATCCAACCGCGCCCGTTTTCTCATTGTAATGGGGATTGATGATTTTCAATGCCTCAATCGAATTAAAAACAGAAATCGCATCTTTATCATTCATGCGAATCGTACGTACATCAACATTGGTCATGCGCTGCAACATCTTCATGGCTGTAGGATCCACATGCCCTAAGATATCCAACTTTAAGACATTGTCATGAATGTCCGCAAATTCAAAGTGTGTGGTCAACCATTCTGATTGTGCTTTATTCGCAGGGTATTGTACCGGTGTGAAATCATGCACATCGTTATCTTGCGGAATAACGATGATGCCACCTGGATGTTGACCGGAAGTACGTTTAACACCTTCACAACCCGATGACATGTAATTCATCATCGCTTGACGTAAGCTACCTTCCAAGCCCATCTCCTCCAAATAGCCTTTGACATAACCAAATGCAGTCCGCTGGGCGACTGTCGAGATCGTTCCTGCTCGATAAACATGATCCTCACCAAAGAGTACCTTCGTATACGCATGCGCTTTATCTTGATAATCGCCAGAGAAGTTCAAATCAATGTCTGGAACCTTATCCCCTTCAAAACCTAAGAAGGTTTCAAATGGAATATCATGTCCATCCATATACATATCCGATCCACATTCGGGACACTTCTTGTCCGGTAGATCATAACCACTGTCCACACTACCATCCATGACAAATTCACTGTGATGGCATTGCATACAAACATAATGAGGTGCCAATGGATTGACCTCGGTAATGTTTGCTAAAGTCGCAACCAATGAAGATCCTACTGAACCACGAGAACCCACTAAATAACCATCTTCAATCGACTTCTTGACCAACAGATGCGCAATGTAATAGATAACGCCAAAACCGTGAGTGATGATGGAATTTAATTCCTTTTCAATTCGACCCACAACGATCTCAGGCAGCGAATCACCATAAATCGCATTGGCATTCACATAGACAAGTGCACGTAACTTCTCATCTGCACCTTCAATGTTCGGTGTATAGAGATCTTTTTTAATCGCATAAACAGTTTCGATTTGATTCGCAATAAAACGAGGATTGAGTACAACCAAACGATAGGCTAAGTCTGACCCTAAATAGGCAAAGGCTTCTAACATTTCGTCTGTTGTCCTAAAGTGTTGATCGGGTGCGACACTTGTCTTACGACGAACTTCATTATAGATGTACAACGGATGACGACCCGCCCCAACCCCCTTTGCTTGGATATAGACATCTCTGAACTTCTTATCCATTGGATGGAGATAATGCGCATCGCCACTTGCGATAACCAGCTTTTGAAGTTTGATCGCAGTTTGGATCAAACGTGTCAAGATTGCTTTCAATCGATCCAAATCCGGAACACTACCATTTTCAACAAGCGGACGATAGTTCTCTAATGGTTGAATTTCGACATAATCATAAAACTTAATCGCTTCAATCAATTCATCTTCAGAACGATTCGCAGCTAATTCAAAAAGCTCTCCATTGAAACAAGAACTTCCAAGCAACACATCCTTACGTAAGCGGTTGATGTCAGCACGTGTGATCCGTGGTTCACTCATGCCATCATTATCTGCTCGGTTCGCACTCGCGTTTGTTAATCGCTCTGTATGCGCAATTGTGACCAACTCAAAGATTGCCTTCAGTCCGGTTTGGTTCTTAGCCAATAAATTGACATGATTCTTCATATTCTTTTGAAAAGCAAGACTTTGGTCCAGTTGATTCAGTTGATCAACCGTTTTCAATCCTAAACATAAGTCATGAACCAACATCTTCTGATAGACCTGTAAAAGAACTTCTGTGTCATAATCCGCACGATGCGCTCCTGAATCGTCGTATGGAATCTTAAAATGCTTAGCAATCACTCCGAGACGATAGTACTTCTTGTCTTTTAACAGAGCCTTGGCAAGATCTAAGGTATCGATGACCGTATTTGTTAAAGCAGGTCTATTTAAACGTATCAATGCTGCATTTAAAAAGCCAATATCAAACTTAGCATTATGCGCTAAAACAACGCCATCGCCCATGAAATTCAACCAAGTGTCGATGACTTCATGTATTTCTTGTGCAGCATCCACATCACTTTGCTTGATGTGTGTCTTCTCGATAATGAATGAACTCAATTTTCGCTTTGGATTCACAAACATTTGGATACGATCCACAATTATTCCTGCCTGCACCTTGATGGCCGCAAACTCAATGATCATATCAAAATGTGACGAAAGACCTGTTGTCTCTAAATCCAAGACAACATAGGTCGTATCATGAAGACTCTGACCCTTAGGCTTTTGAACGATTGAGTATTCGGCTTCAACCATATTCATCTCCAGACCATAAATCATCTTGAAGTTACGATTTGGATTCTTTTTATTCAGTGCTTCAACCGCTTTTTGAGCTTTAGGATAGGCTTGAACGGAATTATGATCCGTAATTGCAATCGCTTCATGACCCCAATCATAAGCTTGTTGAATGTACGCCTCTATGGGGGAAACACCATCCATCTCAGACATGTTGGTATGAAGATGCAATTCAATACGCTTATCACTTGCCTCATCAAAACGCTTCATCCAATCTGGAATAATACGAACATCACGAACTTGGATTTGAATATCTTTATTGAAGTTATCATAGACGATATCCCCAAAGATTTCTAAACAATCACCCTTTTTCAATAAACCAAATTTGTCGATTTCCTCTTTATTGTCTAAGAACTGACTGAATGATAAAGCATCTTCTTCATCATGCAAGAAAACAGTTTGTCTAAGGGTCGTATTGTTTTTTATCCATTGGCTTTCAATATTGAAGATTTTACCTTGAATCTTGATGCCTTTCATTCCTAAAACACAATCTTTAAGTGGAACCAATAGACTGTCTTCTTTCTTGATGCGTTTTGATTTGATTGGATTCTTATTAAACTCTGGCTCTTCTTGTATGATGACAGGTACCGATTCAATCTCGATGGATTGTGAAGCGACACGTTGCTTACACAAGTAATCGATACCATATACTTTTAATGCATTCGCGAGTTCAGATAGTTGTTGATCCATCTGGAAAGTATCAACATTGGCTTCAACCATGAAATAGAGTACATTCTGTTCAAAAGTATACAAACGATTTGCTTGCAATAGACTCCAATGATGTTCGTCAATACAATGATTGACATAACGTTGAAGATCTTTTTGGGTTAGATCGTTGTCTTCAACGCTCAAATTTACGAAGGTCTTTACCCCGAAAATCTTCTCGAGTTCTTGGATGAATTTTTGATAAAGGTCAAAAGTCAAATTCTGTTTTAACTTCAATTCCAAAACAACACGACGTTCCTCACGATAAAACTGAATTCGTTGAATATGTGCATTATTGAAATAGACTTGATCAAGCAAGTCTAAATTCATTTTATCGATAAGTGGTTTCAAATCTAACATTTCTATTGGTATCTTTCTATGATCTTTTCAGCTGCTAATTTTCCTGCTGCCAAAGCATGGATCACTGTTTTAGGACCCGTGACAACATCACCCGCTGCGAAAACTCCCGCTATATTGGTCTCATAATTCTCATCGATCATGATGCGACCTTGGCCATCTAAAGCCAAGCCTTCAAAATTCAAACGTTTGACACTTGAACCAATCGCCATAACCATTAAATCCACATCTATATCGAAACGTCCCTCCGCATCCACGATCGTTCCACGATCCTGCTCATCTACTTTGATCAATTGTGTACGTTTGCACTCCACATGGATCGCTTCGCCATTTTCACTGACTTTAACAGGATCACAAAGCGCATGGACATGCACGCCAAGATCTAGACACTCTTCGACTTCTGCTTTACGTGCAGGCATCAAATCGATTGTACGGCGATAAACGAGATGTGTCTCAATTCCAAATTTCGCAGCACTTATGGCCACATCCATGGCTACATTGCCTCCACCTACGACACAAAGTCGTCTGATATGGGCAAAATGTTCATGAAAAGACTTCTCACCAATATTCAAGATACTTAAAAACTGTTTCCAGCCAATGACTTTATAGTGATCGGAACCTTCGATCTTACCAAAATTCTGTTTAGAAGCACCCATGGCGAGATACATTCCTACAAAGCCTTCATTGAACAAATCATGATAATTGCGAGTTCTTCCAAAATTCTCTTCGATTTTAAACTTAACACCCAAATTCATAAGTTCTTCAATTCGATTATCAACGATTTGATTGGGTAAACGATAAGGAGGAATGCCAAATTTTAAAACTCCACCTAAGATCGATTTTTTTTCAAATACTGTCACGTCAAATCCAGCTTGAATCAAAGTGGATGCACAGGCTAAGCCGGATGGACCGGAACCAATAATCGCAAATTTTTTATTAAGCTTGGATTCAATTGTTTTTACAGAATCATAATGATCGGCTATGTATCGCTCAATCAATCCGATCTTAACAGGTGCGTTTTGTTTCATACGTACACACTTGGCTTCACATTGGATGTCTTGATAACAAACCCGTCCGCAAAATTCTGGAAAACTATTCTTGGCTTCCGCAATCGCTTTAGCCTCTTCACCACGACCTTCGAGAAACGCCTTGATCATCGATGGTATTTCCATATGTGCAACACAACCATCAACACAAGGCTTATGACGGCAATTCAAGCAACGCTCAGCTTCTTTAACAGCTTCTTCATAACTTAAACCCATTGATTCATAAAACAGTTCATGTTTCATTTATTTCACCAATTTCTTCAAAGCTTCTTGAGCAGCAGCTTGTTCCGCTCGTTTCTTTGAACTGCCCTTTCCTTTTCCATAACTAATCCCATCAATTTGAACACTGATTTCAAAAATCCTTTGATTGGATGGTCCACTTGTATTCAATAACACATAAGCAATCGTACGTTTATCATCGGCTTGAACATATTCTTGTAGTTCTGTCTTGTAATCCTTAACCAAACGGGCATCTTTGAAATCATCTAAATTTTGATAGACCACGCTTAAGAGCCCATCGACTGCCATAAAACCAGCATCCAAATAAATTGCGCCCAAGAAAGCCTCAAACATATCCGCTACCGTCGAATCACGATTTTGACCTTGATCGATACGTTCGCCATGGCCAAGCTTTAAAAATTGATTGAGCTCAAGTTTAAAAGCGATGTGCGCCAAAGATTGTTCACAAACCAATTGAGCACGCAGCTTAGTCATCTCGCCTTCATTCAACTTAGGCACAAGATGAAAAAGATGGTTTGCAGACCACAATTGTAAGACGGCATCGCCGATAAATTCAAGTCGCTGATTATCTTCGCTATATTGATTTGGGTTCTCATGAAAATAAGAACGATGGATAAATGCCAGCTCGATTGATTTAAGATCATTGACCTTGATCTGATGTTGTTTTAGCCACTCTTGTAGATTCATACGATTATTATACCTTAATCCACCACTTGGGTTTCAAGTTCTTTTCGACATCGATCCAACCAATCTTTAAAATGGTTTGGGTTTCGCATGATTTCCTGACCGTCCTTTTGAGCAGTCATCAAGATTGCTTGATCGCTTACAACATTCGCAATCAAGAAGCTTGGAATACCACTCTGCTTTAAACCAAATATTTCTCCTGGTCCGCGTAAGGCCAAGTCCTTGTTTGCAATTTCAAAACCATCTTGACTCTCCACCAATACATTTAAGCGCTGTAGACTTAATTCATCTTCACTATCACTCAGCAAGTAACACTGACCTTCAACACTGCCTCGTCCCACACGCCCTCTTAACTGGTGAAGCTGAGACAGACCAAAACGATCACTATCGTAGATGACCATTGTATTCGCGGATTGAATATTAACACCAACCTCAATGACAGTCGTCGTAACAAGACAATCATACTCATGCGCATAAAAACGCTCTAATACCAAGCTTTTCTCATCCGCAGATAATTTACCGTGGAGCATTCCGATTTTGATATGAGATGGTAACCCTTTTTTTAAGGCAGCTGCAATAACTTCAACACTTTTCGTTGGTCGATCACTTTGCTCGATGCTTGGGCACACGAAATAGATTTGATCCTTAGATTCAAAACGCTCTAATAACTGATCATAGATCGGCTTGATGCTGTTTTCACGAACAAGTATCGTTCTTGTGTTTTGCTTAGATGCATGATAATTCGAAATCGTGGAGATCTCAACGTCGTTGAAAAGAACCGCTGCCAAAGTCCGCGGGATGGGTGTGGCGCTCATCAAAAGGAAATCAACCTTATCCCCTTTTTCACTAAGCAATTGACGTTGTTTGACACCAAAGCGATGTTGTTCATCCGCGACGACCAAGCCACAATTCGCAAAGACCACATCTTCTTGAATCAAGGAATGTGTCCCAACAAGAATATCGATTTCATTATGTTTGAGATCATTTAAGATTTTACGTTTTTGTTGCATCGTCAAAGATGAATAAAGAACTTCAATGCGAAGCGTATCAGGAAGGTAAGTTTTAAGCGTCTCGGCATGTTGACGCGCTAGAATTTCGGTTGGTGCCAATAAAGCGCTTTGATAATGAGCCAATGCGGTCGCATACATCGCTAAGGCCGCAATGACCGTTTTACCACTCCCAACATCCCCTTGCAACAAACGATTCATACGTTGTTTTGACTGTAAATCATTCAAAATCTCGTTAAGAACTTGAACTTGGTCAATGGTTAGCTCAAAAGGTAGGTGCTTCATCCAGGCATGTATCAGTCTTCGATCGAATACCTTGACTTTACCAAATTGGCCACTGAAATTGATCGATCGATTCAATTGTAGTTTGGTTTGAAAGCGTAAAAACTCTTCATACTTCAATGTTCTTGAAGCTTGAACAACTGCTTCCATTGAGTTTGGTTTATGAATATAGTGAAGTGCATCGCGCAATTTCAATAATCGATATCGTTCACGAAATACTTCTGGAATCTCGACTTTAACGCTTTGATCAAGATAAACCAAGGCTTTATCAACGAGTTTAAGCATATCTTTTTGCGTCAATTCTTTACGTAACGAATAAATAGGCATAAGCCCAAGTTGACTCAAAAGTGCTTGAGCATTGTATTGAAGTCCAGTCAACTGATTCTGGCCATCATAACGCGCTTGAAGCGTGATATGCTGATTAAGTTTCAACCAAGGCCGATTGAAAATCGTAACTTGGAAAAGCCCTTCTTCACTTTGAAAATGAAACTTTGTCACACTACGGTTCTTTGGAAGATAGACTTGTTTGAACGGATCCATAATGACACCTTCAAGCCAAACTTTATCGTTGACCAACCAGTCTGAAAAGGGCTTTTGACGAATTTCTTCATAACGAACGGGAAAACACCAAAGTAGATCCTCAATCGAATTGAATCCTGCTTCAGTACACTTTTCAATCATTCTCGTACTTAGTTTTAGTTGTTTTAGTTCCATAAAAGAAAAGGGCTGACGCCCTCTACTCAATTCCAAATATAAATGAATATACTGGTTGATGTCCTAGCGTGACTTCAACTTCACAGTGATCAAAATGCTCACCAATGAAAGTCTCAATTTCAGCAAGTTCTTCTTTACTAACATCCTCACCCACCAATACGGTAATCAAACCATCTTCAGCTTTTACGGCCTCCAACAATAATTTCTTCGTCGCATCTAACTTATCATTGGTGCTACATGTGATCTGCTTTTCCAAGATACCCATATAATCACCTGCATTGATGGAGACACCTTCAAAAATAGTGTCCTTAATCGCATACGTGACCATGGCCGTTTTAACATTCTTAAAGGCTTCTGTCATTTCTGCAACATTCTCATCAACACTAACTTCAGGATTAAACATGATACATGCGCTCAAACCTTGAGGAATGCTCTTGGTTGGCAAGACCCGTACATCTGCATCTTCAACCAAGGATTCCGCTTGTTGAGCTGCAAGGATGATGTTTGAATTGTTTGGCAAAATAAAGATGTGCTCGGCATTAAGCGATTGAATTGCCGCAACGAAATCTTCAGTAGACGGATTCATGGTTTGACCACCACTGATGACCACATCGACACGATAAGATTCGAATAATTCTTTGACGCCGTTCCCAGCCGCAACCGCAATGATTGCATATTTCTGCTTTTCTTTAACAACAGGTTTTAATTCAGGAACCATATGTGTCAAATGCTCGTGTTGCTCCTGCATATTCTCAATTTTTAATTTTATAAAATCACCATAACGTTGCCCCAGATTCAAAGCATCCCCAGGTGTCAATGTATGAATGTGTACTTTTACGATTTCTTCATCCTGAACAACAACGATCGAATCACCTAAACGCGATAAACGTTCACGCAGTTCCAACTCGCTGAATGTTTCAATTAATTCAGGTGTCAAACGTACGATGAATTCAGTACAATAACCAAACTCTTCATTTTCAATGTTCTTTTGAACACCTTCGCCTACTTCGACATTATCCAAGAGTGCAACAGGATTACCCTGAAGTCCAAGTCTGAAACCTTCAAGAATCTTGATGTATCCATAAGCACCACTATCCACGACACCGACTTCTTTTAAGACCGGAAGTAATTCGGGTGTTCTCAATAACGACTCATGAGCAGAAGCAATCAAGAAATCAAAATACTCCAAGATGTCTTTTTCTGGATAAGTTTTCAAATAGTCTTGTGCTTGCTTGCTACTTTCACGCAAAACCGTTAAAATCGTTCCTTCAACAGGTCGCATGACAGCTTTATATGCAATCTCAGTACCTTTAACAAACGCATCCGCAAAATCCTTGGCATAGATGTCTGCTTTGCCATCGACACTTTGATAAAAACCTCTGAAAATTTGCGATAAGATGACCCCAGAGTTTCCACGAGCCCCCATTAATAAACCCTTCGATAAAACCTTGGAAATATCACCAACATTCATCGTTAGGATAGATTGTGTATCTTTGACACCCGCACTAAAAGTCAGGTTCATATTGGTACCTGTATCCCCGTCTGGTACAGGGAAAACATTTAAAGCATCCACTTCATGGTGATGATTGCTTAAATTGTTCGCACCACTCACCAACATTGACTTGAACAACGATCCGTCTAATTTATTCATAGTTCTAACCAATCACCCTAACGCCTTGGACATAAACATTGATCGCATTGAATTTTAAATCCAATGACTTTTCCAAAACATATTTGGTTTTCTTTTGTACTTCATTAACGACTTCAGAGATTTTGACACCAAAACCAATGACCAAATAAAGATCAAGTTCCAGTCCTTTTGCTCCATCACGAACAATTACACCTCTACTATAATTTTCTTTACGTAATAGCTCGGCAATGCCATCTTTGACGACTTTTTGTGAAGCCATACCAACAACACCGTAACACTCAGTTACAACACCACCTGCCAAACTAGCAATCGCATCATGCGAGATATTGATATTACCTAATTGCGTTGAACGCTCTATTGACATACTGATCTCCTTTTAATAAGTTCATTATAACAAATAATCTGCCTTTTTCACATTTTAAGAGTCACAAGAGAAACTATACGGCACGGCTGTGATTTCGTCAATCGCGATACAATCATGATTTGGATTCAAAGCATTCCGAATCTTAAGATAATCGTTCAAGACATGTAAGCTGGATAAAGCCGTATAAACCTGAATTCCATCCATCATACGTAGATGTGCATAATATACATCATACGATTTCGGTTCACTTTTAAGCTCGGAGATATTCATTAAATTCTCAGCACTTAAACTTAACAAAGCTTCCGCCAAACGTTCATGTGCAATGGTATCTGTATATCCACTAATCAAAGGTACACCAATTGGATAGTTCATTGTAGAAGCATCCAAATTAATGGCCTGGTTGTTTTCTAGCAAAATCAGATTCTCATCAATAAGATGTGCTAAGATCCGATATTCATTCACATGAACTAAGACCTCATTGAAATGTGGATACTTAATTGTATACGATGCAATAAGAGCCTCTTCATCAATTTTTTGGCTCAAACGTATTCCAGAAGTTAAACCTACTTTACCCTGTGTATTTAACCATAAGATCTCTTGAAGATAACTTGATTTCAATACACGATTACCCGTTACATCAATCTTTTTTAAATCAAAATAGTCAAAGTGAATCACAGCATAACTTGAACCAACCAAGAGAAACAAACTAAGCAAACTTATAAAAAACCGTTTGAGCTTCATGCGCTTCAAAGCTTGTTTCTTAGCGCGTTGTTCAGCTATCAACACATCAACGGATGGAACTTCAGCCATGATGACTCCAATTAAAGAATTCAATTTCAGGATTAAGTTTAATCTTAAACATTTCTTCTACTTTCGCCTGTGCCAAACATATCAAGTCTAAGACATCCTGTGCTTTTGCATCATCCACGTTCACAATGAAGTTGCTGTGTTTCTCAGAAAACATCGCTCCACCAATACGATGACCCCTCAAACCAACGGCATCAATACAAGACCACGCACTCATTGTATCTGGGTTTCTAAACACACTCCCAGCACTGGGAAGATCCAAAGGTTGTGATGCGATACGTCTTTGACGACGTTCTTCCATCGTATGTAAAATACGTTCTTTATCTGCATTATTACAGTTGAACACAGCCTCAAGAATAATCCAATCACGATGATTCATAAAGCTTGTACTGCGATATTTCACTTCGATTTCATTTTTTTCGACCCATTCAGCGCGTAAATTTCGATAAACAAGGATTTTTTCCAAGCATTCATACATATCATGTTTATATGCACCTGCATTCATAAATAAGGCTCCACCTAGGGATCCAGGAATACCGGATGCAAACTCAAAGCCACTCAAGGCATGATCCGCTGCTAAGTAGGCCATTGCAATCAAACTGACGCCCGCTTGAACAAAGATCTTGTTGCCTTGGAAAACAACCGATTTCAAACAACGATCCAATTTTATGATCAAACCTGGATAATGAACATCGCTCGCTAAGATGTTTGATCCCATACCCCATATTTTGAACGGTATATCATCTTCTTGAAGCTCTTTCAGTAATCCAAGTAATGCATTCAAGTCATGTGGATAAATCATCGCATCGATCGTGCCACCAACCCTAAGACTTGTGTATTTTTTTAATGAGACTTGAAGTTTGATTTCACCATAACTTTGGTATTTCGTATAACGTTCCGACATCACATTACCTCATCGATCCAAGCAATAAAATCTTCTGCTGCATTGATTCTTCCAAAAGCCTTTGCTTGCGCACGCATCGAATTCAAACGCTCAGAATCCTTGGTTAAATCTAAAATCAACATGCTCAAGCGTTGAACATCACAATCTTTTTCTTCAACTAGGATGCTTGCACCTGCATCATATAATACCTTCGCATTATGATACTGGTGATTATTCGGCACATAAGGACTTGGAATAATGATTGATGGACAACCACTGACCATGATTTCCGCAGCCGTCGTCGCCCCACCTCGTGTTACCATCAAGCTTACTTCATGCATTGCTTGAACTTGATTGATGTAAGGAACGATTTTTAGATACTTCGTTTCATCATGTGCTTCAATGAAAGCATCATAATGTTGCTTCCCTGTTACATAGATACACTGTAATTGATGCTCATCCAAAAGAGCCAATACACTTCCCATCAACGCATTGATGGAAGCAGAACCCAAAGAGCCCATGACAAACAATACGCTTGGTTTTTTAGGATCCAAATTCAACTCTCTTAATAAAGATTTCGTTATGGGTTTGTTTTTAAAGTCATATGTTCTTGGGTTTCCAATCAGACGTGTCTTAAAACTTGGAAACTGGTTGAGATTCGCTTCATAACTTGCCGCAATTCCATCCACATGTTTCGCAAGGAAAAGATTAGCCTTTCCAGCAACTGCATTTTGCTCATGTAAAAAAGTCTTGACTCCCAATTTCTTAGCTTCTAGGATGACAGGAACACATACATACCCTCCAAATCCGATTACAAGATCAGGTTTAAACGTTTCCAGTATGTTTCGAACTGCTTTACGATTAAAAAATAAAGTATAAAGCGCATAAAGTTTATTCAAGATGTTTCCTTGAATTCCCTTTGTTTGAATTCCTTGGAAAGGAAACCCCGCTTGTGGAACCAAATGAGCTTCCATACGGTCATCATTGCCAATGAATAAGAGCTCATGGTTTGTGTCTTGATCTTTATAGGCCTGAGCAAGTGCCAATGCAGGATAGATATGACCTCCAGTACCGCCCGTCACAATACAAATTTTCATGTGAAGACTCCCTTCGCTAAGTCATTATATCATAATCCAAAAAAGCACTTTATGCTAAAATAGAGTCATGAAATACAAATGTTTAGTCTTAGATCACGATGATACTGTCGTTGATAGTTCCAGAACAATCCACTATCCCGCTTTTCTAGATACATTGCGTCAGTTGAGACCTAATTTTGATTTGCTTACGTTTGATGAATTCAATCATCATTGCTTTGCATATGGCTTTCATCATCTCTGTGAAGTTCGATATGGCTTTGATAAAACTGAAATGATGAAGGAATATGAAATATGGAAACAACACACGCAAAGTAAACAAGCACCTGCCTTTGATGGTTGGTATGCGTTATTACATCAATTCAAAGCACAGGGAGGAGTCATCATTGTTGTTTCATATTCTGAGTCAAAAGAGATACTCCGGGACTATCAGGATCACTTTGGATTAATACCCGATCGCATCTATGGATACGATGCAGGGCCTGAGAATATCAAACCACATTCAAAACCCATTGTGGATGTTTTAAAAGACTTTCGACTTAAGCATGAAGACATCTGTGTCATCGATGACATGCCAGTAGGTCTCGCAATGGCAGAAAACGCAGATGTTGATTTCATTTGGGCAAAATGGGCGCATACCGATGAAAGGCTTTTAGAGCAAATTAAAAAAACATCTCAACACGCATGTTCAGATGTTCAAGATCTCTATGAATACCTTGATTTTTAGATCAAACCGTAACGCCAGGTACCAACGCCACCAATATTGTGAACATCACTATAACCTAAACGTTTTACATATGCTGCCGCATCCGATGCACGTGCACCGCTGTAGCAAATGATAAAAATCTTTGCGTCTTTATTCGGTGCTACTTTTACAAATTCAGTTGGTACAGTGTGTAAAGGTACATTGATGCTTCCCTCGATGTGTCCATCTTCTTCAAATTCTTCTATCGTACGTACATCGATTAGAATGATATTCTTATCGTTTTTTAATTGTTTGTATGCTTCTTCCTGACTTAATTGATTACGACCAAAATTAAACATGTGTCCCTCTCCTTGATTTACTAGACAATAATAGCACATCAAAATAAAAAAACAAGAGTTTTACTCAAAGAGTCCCTCTTGTATAAGAATGCCTAAATGTTGGTATGCTTTTTGGGTCACGACACGTCCACGTGCGGTACGATTGATGAAGCCAATCTGCAAAAGATAGGGTTCATAAACATCTTCCAAAGTCATGGCTTCTTCCTGAATGCTCGATGCGATCGCATCCAAACCTACAGGACCACCATTGAAACGTTCGATGATGCCTTTCAGATAACGAATATCCACATCATCTAAACCTAAATGATCAACTTTCAATCGATCCAATGCGAGTTCCGCAACTTTGATATCAATATGTCCATCATTTAAGACCTGCGCGAAATCACGTACACGTCTAAACAATCGATTTGCGATGCGTGGTGTTCCACGACTACGCTTGGCGATTTCATTGATCGCTGCTTGATCGATGCTGGTCTCCATGACTCTTGAAGTCCGTTCGATGATTTGCTTCAACTCCGCATGTGAGTAATAATCCAACTTGCTTACGATACCGAAACGATCCCGTAAGGGAGCTGTTAAATCCCCTGCTCTTGTCGTCGCACCCACCAATGTGAATGGTGGAAGTTCCAAACGAATCGAACGTACTGAAGCTTCTTTACCTACAACCACATCAATCGCATAATCCTCCATGGCTGGATAAAGAACTTCTTCGACAGCTTTTGGTAAACGATGAATTTCATCAATAAACAAAACGTCCCCAGCTTGAAGCGTACTGAGAATCGCCGCAAGATCACCGGATCGCTCGATGCTCGGTCCACTGGTGATACGGATGTTGCTTTCCATCTCATGCGATAGAATGTAGGCTAAGGTTGTTTTACCCAGACCTGGTGGCCCATACAACAAGACATGGTCCAAGCTTTCTTCACGTGACTTCGCTGCTTGTATAAAGATACGAAGATTCTCTTTTAAACCGGTTTGACCCACATATTCATTTAAACTTTGGGGACGTAAATTAACGTCCTCATCTTCTTGCGTCAAATTTGATGATAATAAGCGTTCCATCTTATTGTCTCCTTCTTTGAGCCAAAAGCTGTAATGCAAGCTTCAATATAACATCGACACTCTCATTGCTCGATTTCTCAAGTTCCTTAAGTAAAGGTGTTAATTCATTTTGTTTGTATCCGAGAGCCTTTAATGCCTCCAGTGCTTCTTGAACAGATCTTGACCCCTTCACTTCTTCATTACGTATGGAGATAAGTTTTCCCTTAAGATCCAAGATGATTTGTGAAGCCGTCTTTGCACCGATGCCAGGTAAGCGTTTGAGATAATCCAAATCCGCATTTTCAATCGCCAAAACCAGTTGTTCAAAACGTGAAGCCGCAAAGATCGCGTTCGCTGTCTTACAACCAACGCCTTTGACACTGATCAGCTTTAAGAAGAACTCATATTCCTGCAAATTCAAGAATCCATAAAGACTGTGTTCATCCTCGCGGATGTATTGATACGTATATAAACAGACCTCTTCATTGAGCTTCAAACGTTCCGGATATGCGAAAAAGATTCGATAACCTAAACCCATATGATCTAGAATCACCCAATCTGATCCGTAACTATGAACTTTTCCAGTAATGTATGCAATCATAGATTTATTATAGCACAGAGCTAGTCCATGAAGATGAACTGATAATCGTTGATGACAATGACATCCCCATCTTGAGCACCCTTCTCACGAAGCGCGTCATCGACACCCAAATGACGAAGCGTACGCGCAAAGCGCTGTGCACCTTGTTCGGTTGTGATGTCTGCTTTATGAAAGATACGTTCGATGCGGTCACCAGTGATGACATAAGTGTTCGCATTGAATTTCTTGATTTCGTATGGAACTTCTTCAATGAACTTATAATGAACTGCTTCATTTTGAATTTCATCCATGATAAAGGTTTGTGTTGTAAGAAGAAGATCCGCAACGGCATAGAGAACAGGATCCAAACCTTCTTGAATCAAAGTGATTGTTTCAAAGATTTTAAGATCTGGATAAGCTTCTTTGAAGCGTACAAGGTTCTCCTCAGCTCCTGGAAGATCCATCTTATTCGCCACAACAACTTGAGGTCGCTCTAACAAACGATACTCATATTGACCAAGTTCATCATTGATGACACGATAATCGCTGACCGGATCACGATGATCCTCAGCACCCATATCGATGATATGAATCAAGACACGGCAACGTTCGATGTGCTGTAGGAATTGATGACCCAAGCCTTTGCCTTGATGCGCACCCTCAATAAGTCCAGGTAAATCTGCCAAGACAAAAGAACGACCATCTGGTACTTGCACGACACCCAATTGAGGAATTAGTGTTGTAAACGGATAGGCTGCAATTTCAGGTTTAGCTTTTGATACGACGGATAAGAAAGTTGATTTACCCACGGATGGGAAACCGACCAAACCTACGTCTGCTAAAAGTTTTAATTCAATCTCGACATCCTTTTCTTCACCCAACTCACCTTTTTCTGCAAAATCTGGAGCAGGGTTGCGAGGTGTCGCAAAATGCCAGTTTCCGCGTCCACCACGACCCCCTTGGGCAATCGTAGCTTGTTGACCGTTTTCAATCAGATCCGCTAAGATTAAATCATGTTTGATGTCTTTGATGATTGTCCCTATCGGTACTTTGACAATGTAGTCATTCCCTGCTGGTCCATGCATCTTCTTATTTAAACCACGACCACCATCTTGAGCAACGATCAGTCGGTTAAAACGTAAATCAAGTAAAGTAGATCTGTTGGAATCCGCTTCAAAGATAACGCTTCCGCCATTACCACCATCACCGCCAAAAGGGCCGCCTAAAGGTACATACTTCTCACGCCGAAAAGAGGCCATACCATCGCCACCCTTACCCGCTTTAACTTTAATCTTTACGCGATCAATAAACATTTTAACCCTCCGATAAAAAAATCCCTGAACGGGATTTTATGCTTGTGGATAAACAGAAACTTTTTTCTTGTCTTTGCCTAAACGTTCAAACTTAACGATACCGTCGACTTTCGTAAACAACGTATCATCACTGCCACGTCCAACATTTGTACCAGGGTGGATTTTCGTTCCACGTTGACGATACAAAATTGAACCCGCTGTAGCAAATTGACCATCTGATTTTTTTGCACCTAAACGCTTCGAGTGACTGTCACGACCATTGCGTGATGAACCAACACCCTTTTTAGAAGCGAATAATTGGATATTCAAGGTAAACTTCATAGCTACACCTCCTTAATTGTTATGTATTTTGATTGATTTTCTGCGAGCGTTTGAATTTGGATATAAAGCATCCGAAGCAACGCTTGTAGATTTTGATGATTCTTTAAGACTTTGATTTCAATCACAGCATCTGGAATCTCATTCAGACTTAATGCAACATCATCAGGATATGCCGCATCCAATGCATTCAAAGCGCCGGTTGCGATACTGCTGATGGAAGCACAAACTAAATCCGAACCTTTTGGACCTGCATTCGCATGCCCAGAGATTTTGATACCCATGATCGAATCCATGTCCCTTACCACCACGACTTGGACCATATTAAGCTTCGATAGCTTCGATGACAAGTTTGGTATAAGGTTGACGATGACCTTGTTTGCGATGAGTAGAACCCTTCTTAGGTTTGTACTTATAGATAACGATCTTCTTTTCCTTACCTTGTTTTTCTACTATTGCGCTAACGGTCGCACCCTTAACATACGGTGTTCCGATTTTAGTGGATTTTGCATTGACAACCAATACTTTGTCAAATACAACCACTTCACCAGCTTCAACTTCCAACTTTTCAACGTAGATACTTTGTCCTACTTCGACTTTTAGTTGTTTGCCACCTGTTTCAATAATTGCGTACATGTTTTTGCACCTCCTTCTGTGTTTGAGACTCGCCGTGTGCGGTGGCCAATTTTGGCGCTTAAAAACCTTAACGTGCGGTTGCATCCTATAAAAGAGAATACAACGTAGTTAGTATACCATAAAAACAGGTCTTGTCAAATCAAAGAAAAACCATACGACAGCACAATCATTACTGAAATGGCAGGTAAGAAATTCGCTAATTTCAGCTTTGTCATTTCGAGCATATTCAACCCGATTGCAATGATCAAAGCCGAACCCACAGCACTGATGTCCGCAATCATAAAATCCGTCATGATCGGTGCGACAAATGTGCTTAATAGCGTAATCATACCTTGGTAAATAACAATGACAAACGCTGAAAACAACACGCCCCAACCATAGGTAGACGCAAAAACAATGGATGAAATAAAATCCAATAAGGACTTAGTATACAAGATGGTTTCATTTTGACGTAGACCACTCTCTAAAGAACCGATGATTGCCATTGCTCCAACACCAAAAAGAATGCTTGCTGTCACAAAACCTTGCGCAAAGGTATTATCACTCCCCTTCGCAAAGCGTTTTTCCAATGCATAGGCGAAGTGATTGATATAATCTTCAAGTTTCAAAAATTCACCAATTAAAACGCCTGCTGCAAGAGCGACAATGAGCAACAAAACATTCGCATAATTAATGACACCTTGAAACCCAATAATGAGCGTACTTAAACCTAAAGCCCCCATGATCGCTTTACTCTTCGCTTTGATGAACCCGCTTTTTAAAACGACACCAATAATCGAACCGACCACAATCGCAATACCATTTATAAGTGTTCCATTCATATCAAACCTCTACATTCACAATAGGTGCTTCAACCTTACAATGAACGTTTCCTAATTTATTGAATTCCATGCATACACTGCTGGCAGGATGATGCAGGCTATGATGAATCATTTGCATTCGCTTAAGTGCGAAACGTTGATTCGCAAAGATCTGGATGGCTTCCCCCATGCGCTCAGCTGCCAAAATAATCGAACATCGTCCTTTATCTTTCAAAACCACAAAGGCTTGTTTGGCGAGATCTTCAAGGCTTAATGATACATCAAGTTTTGCTTGATCGTCGTCTTTGTTTTGATGTTTATAATACGGTGGATTACAAACCACCAAATCAAAATTATTTTGACGAATATGTTTGAAATCCAGCCATTCAAATCGAACATTCTTAATTTCATTCAAAATAACATTCTGTTTTGCCAATTCCAAGGCATTTTGATTGATGTCGATACCCAAGCATTCTTGATCCGTATTGAGACTCGCCACCATGATGATGACCCCATGATTACAACCGACTTCTAGGACACGATCATGCTTACGTATTTTAATAAAGTTCGCCAAGTGATAAGTATCGGAAGTCATCTTATAGATTTGATCAGATTGGATCAGTTTTAAGGATGTGCCTTTGATGTAATCTGTTCGCATCATAAAACATGTTCCGGTTTCTTAGCATAAGGCAACTTGAACCAGAAAACACTGCCTTCATCAAGAACACTACTTACCCCAAACGGATAAGCATGGCTCTTTAGAACAGCCGCCGCAATGCTTAGTCCCAAACCCGTTCCAGCCACATTGCGGTGATGATGCTTATCAATCTTATAATAACGATCCCAGATGTATGGTAGATCCTGTTCACTGATACCAATTCCATGATCAATGATTTCAACCTTGACCATGTCTTGCTCACACAAGATCTGTAGGATGAGTTTCTTATCCTTCCCCACAAACTTTATCGCATTGTTTACAAAGTTAATGACAACTTGTTTAATCTTCAATGGATCTCCAATGACAATTACTTCTTGCGGAGAAAACAACTCAATGTTAATCTTATTGGATTTGATCAAACCATCCAAAAGTCGCAAAGACTCATTAACCAAGTCGACACAATTGAACTGCTTCAAATCCAGCGTCAAAACACTGGATTGCATCTGCGATAATTGCGTCATGTCTTGAACCAAATGATCCAAGTGATTGACTTCATCCAAGATTACATTCAAATGTTCTTCGCGCTTCTTTTTGTTATCACCTGAAATATCTTTGATCATCTCCGCATAAGCTTTGATCATCGTCAAAGGTGTCTTAATATCATGTGAAACATTCGCAATCAAATCCTTACGTAAATCATCCATCTTCTTCAGTTCACTCGAAGTTGTATTCAAGGTGTCCGCAAGTTCACTAAACTCTGTAAATTGTGTCTTCTCAAAATGAACATCATAATTACCTTGGGCAAGCTTCAGCGCTTCCTTCTTCATCTTGATGATTGGGTTAGTGATATTGCTGGATATGTACAGTGATACAACACTAAATAGAATAAAAACCATGATGGTGACATAAATGAATTGTTGTTGAAGGATGGAAATCGTTGAATCAATTGGCAACAAACTTGAATTCAAGAAGATATAATAATTCCCAAACGGTAATAACACTTTCTTCCCATACACGATCATATCTTGTTGAATGACCGCATTGTTTACCGTCAAAGCAAACTCTCCATTTGGTGATTCATTGATCATCTGTGTATAGTTTTGAATTTTCTGTGTAAATCCGATTGCGTTCGAGTTCAATACGCAACCCAAGCCTAAAGCATCGACTTGGTACAGCAATTGACCTTTCGAACTAAAAACCAAACCACATACATTATTTTGGACCGCACTGACTTGAACACTCATGTTGAATTGATTATTTAGAATGGATTCTTCAATCTTATCCGCTACACTTTCAACCTGAGTGACCTTCATTTGTTTGAAGTAGGCACTTAGAAAAACGATCTGCATGACCCACAACATGATTAAAACACCTAACATCAAGGTGAAAAAATACAACCATGTTCGAAAGCGTATGTTATGCAAATCAAACTTCAAATTTATACCCCGTTCCACGAACCGTTACAATAAACTTACGATATTCCTTTAAATTATGACGCAACATCTTGACGTGTGTGTCGACTGTACGATCATCACCAAAATAGGAATAATTCCATACCCTTTCCAATAAGACTTCACGATTTATTGCCATATTTTTGTTTTTGATCATATAGACCAGCAAATCAAATTCCTTTGGTGTCAACGTCACTTTCTCTTTATTGACAAAGACATCACGTGCATCAATGTCAATTTCGAGTCCCTCGAACACATAACGATTGTGTTCTTTCTCTTGATTGCGTTTGATGACCGCATTGATGCGTGCCATCAACTCTTTAGGGCTGAAGGGTTTGACGACATAATCATCAACACCCAAATCAAATCCATGCAGCTTGTCATATTCTTCGTCACGTGCTGAAAGCATGATGACTGGAATATTTTTGATGCGTTTGATTTCACGACAAGCCGTAAACCCATCCATGACCGGCATCATGATGTCCAAAACAATTAAATCAAAGTCAGTATGTTCGACTTTCGTGATGGCTTCATAACCATTTTCAGCTTCTTCTACTTCAAAGCCATGAATCAACATGGCATATTCTTTAACGACTTCTCTAATCTTTGCCTCATCATCTACGATCAGTATTTTTGCCATTGTTTGACTCCTATCTTTCAATGATTTCGATTTTCTTAATTAAACACGATTTTTCTTTTTCTATCAAGCCACTGATCTTAACGATTCGATTGATCTTCAATTGTTCTTCCATGCCTTGATAAATATTTGGCATCAAGACTCCATCCAGTTCACCACTCTCATCGATCAATTGAATGAAAGCCATCATCGCTCCATTCTTGGTTCGATGAGTCTTAACCTTTTTGATCATGGCGATAAAGGTTTGACTTTGATTCGATACATTTAATTGCATGATCGTCTGGTTGACACCTAAGCTTGCTTTAAGATGTGTCAAGGGATGATCACTTAAATAGTACCCTAAAACTAGGCGTTCTTTTTCTGCGATATCTAATGGATCATCTTTTACTACAACCATGCTCAATGGTTTGACTAAGCTGGTATCGATTAAGATCTGTTGATTATGTTCAATTCGAACCATGTCTGCATAATCCAAGGCATCTTGTAGTGAAGCTTTCATGGTATTACGAGTAAGCTTGAAGTCATCCATCGCTCCCGCATCAATCAATGCCTCAAAATTTGCTTTTGATATCCGATACGTACTCATTCGTACGACAAAGTCATAGAAATCCTTGAACATTCCTTTTGCACGTTCTATTTGAATCGCTTGATTCAAAGCTGTCCCAACACCTTTAATGACTAGTAATGGAAAACGGATTGCCCCATCTTCCAAAACATAATGACTCATACTGTAATTGATTGAAGGATTGACTACTTTTACCTTGTGTGCTTTCGCCTCTTGTAGATATTCATAGGTCTTGCTTTCACTTCCAATGACACTGTTTAAAAGTGCCACAAAGAATAAATCAGGATAATTGGCTTTTAAGTATGCCATTTGATATGAAATCATCGCATATGCGACGCTGTGGGATTTATTAAAACCATAATTCGCAAATTTGAAGATCAAACCATATACCGTTCGTGCTGTTTCATCCGTGAACCCATTATCGACACATCCACGTATAAATGCCTCTTCAAGCTTGCTCAATTCACCCGCATTCTTCTTACTCATCGCTTTACGTAAGAGATCTGCTTTTGCTAAACTAAAGCCAGCCATGCGTTGTGCGACTTGCATGATTTGTTCCTGATAGATCATGATGCCAAAGGTTGATTCCACAATGGGTTTAATGGCTTGAACAGGATAGACGACTTTATTGGGATCTTGACGTGCTTGAATGTATTCAGGGATATTCTCCATTGGTCCTGGTCTGAACAATGCGATTGTCGCCACGATATCTTCAAAACGTGATGTCTTCATTTGTCGCAAGAGGTTCTTCATCCCCTCAGACTCCAATTGAAAGATTCCTATGGTATCCACATCATGCACCAATTTCAGTGTCTTTTTATCATCCATTGGAATTCTTAAGATATTGAATCCTTTGTTTTCTCGTTTTTTTATGGATTGAACGATTTCATCGATGATCGTTAGATTCCTAAGTCCCAGAAAATCCATTTTAATCAAGCCCAAGGCCTCAAGATATTCCATCGTGAATTGCGTCGATAACATATCTTGTTCAATTTGAATCAAAGGAACCACATGAACCAAGGGTACACTGCTCATGACGACACCTGCCGCATGGGTTGAGATGTGTCGTGGTAAACCTTCCAATGCGCTTGCGATACGAAAGAGCTTTTGAAAACGTTCATCTGAAGCAATCATCTGTCTAAAACGTGGGCTTTGTTCATAAGCCTGCGCTAAGGTTATTTTAAGGGCTTGTGGTATGGTTTTGCTTAAACTATCGAGTTCACGTATCGAAATCTCCATGACCCTTCCAACATCCCTTAAAACCTGTTTTGCAGCCAAGGTTCCAAATGTCGAGATATGTGCTACATGATCTTTACCATACTTCTGAACGACATATTGAATCACTTCATCACGACGGTTGTCGGGAAAGTCGGTGTCGATATCTGGTAATGAGATACGCTCTGGGTTTAAGAAACGTTCAAACAGTAAGTCATGCTCGATAGGATCGACATGAGTGATGCCCAAACAATAAGAAACCAATGATCCAGCCGCCGAACCACGACCAGGTCCAACATAAATACCTTGAGTTTTTGCAAAGCGAATAAAGTCCCAAACAATTAAGAAATAATCCTCATAATGCATTGAAACGATGACATCAAGTTCATACTTTAAGCGAGTTCGATAATTTACATCAATTGGTGCCAGACTAAAACGCTTCTCTAAGCCAGCTAAGCAAAGTTGCGTAAGATATTGAGCCGAATTTAAGTTCTTGTCTGGTGTTTCAAACTTTGGTAAACGTGTCTGAGCTTGATTCCATTCAATATTACATTGTGAAGCCACCCAATCTGTCATCTTCAAATCTTCTTCATCATAAAGCTGAGCCATTTCATCTTTAGAAAGCATATAGCGATAGCGCTCCAAAACCAACTGTTTATCCGATAACAATTTTTGCATTCCAATCGCTTTCAGAACACGATGATGCTCATCGTGGTCAGCTTCCGCATAAAAGATGCGATGTGTCGCAAGTGACTGGACGCTTAAAGGTTTTAGAATTGCTTTCAAACGCTTATTTTGAACTTGATAGTACGTTTCTTCTTGACGATTAATCCCTAACATCACATTCGGTATCAACTTTTTAAACGCTTGGATGCGACTTAATATCAACGTTTCATCATCATTGATAAAAGCTTGATCAAATACGTTTTGATCCGAGTATAAAATCACAAAGAGCGACGCTTGATATGCACTCAAAACATCAAGATTGATTGATTTATGATCACAATTCAGTTTTGAAGAAACTTCCATTAAAGCTTGGTAACCTAAATTATCTTTAGCAATACATAGAACTGAATAAGTAGATGTTTCAAACACAACATCAAACTCAAGCCCAATAATCGCTTGAATTCCCTCTTTTTTACACAAATGGACAAACTCTAAACTCCCATGCATGACACGAAGATCACTTAATGCAAGCGCATTAAAACCCAAAGCTTTCGCTTGATGTACTAAGTTGGGAATTGTCATAGTTCCGTTCAAAAGTGAATAGCAGCTTCGAACCGATAGATGTGTGCTCATGATTGCTTAATTTTCTTTAACATGACTCTATTATACCTTAAAGCATTCAAAAAGAAGAACAGCTTGCGCTGTTCAATAATCGAGATTCAAATTATCAAAGACTTGGACATCGTATACCAAATCACTACGTTTCTGATAGCTCAGTGCTAAATTATCACCAATCTTTGTTAAGGAAGCTTCCACACTGGTTTTACTGGATACCATGAACAATCCAGATTGTCCTTCAAGCATCAAGTAATAGACACTGTTTCCATCCAAGACAACTTCTTTAATGTCCAATACGATCCCTTCAGCACGAAACGTATCAATTGGAAGATCCACGATCTTTCCACCATCTTTGAGTTGCTTCAAATAGGTCGATCGCGCTTCTTCTACGCTTGCGCCGACCCCAACAACCGCATAATCTTGAACACTAACCATTGCATAAAGCTTAACCAGACCTTCATAATCCTTCAAAGCCATGAAATACGATGGAAAGCCATCCACATTGAGAAGAACTGGGAACGTCGATTCATAATTCAAATGCTGGATTTGACCCGTTGCGGAGTTCATCGCAGAGACTTCATCTGCACCACCAATCTGAATATAAGACGCTTCTTTGGTTCTTAAATTAATCAATGCAAAACCCACAATCGAGCGATCTGCCCCAACGGATGTCAATCCTGAGAAGATATGGGTTTGACCATCGATGGATACATAATTGAAACCATCCGTGGTTTGGATCATATCTTTTTGACCAAACAAGGTATTGATCCATCCATTGACGTAATACCCCCAATTATCAATCTGATACCAAGCAATTCGCGCTGATTGAGCACGATCGACCCAAGCAGGCATTTCTTCGATGGCATATTTTTGTACATCGCCATTTACTGCGTCAACCGTAATGACACTGCTGGTATCCCAACCACCAAACCAGCCGATCTCTGGTTCGATTACAGAGATAACATAGAATGGATTGCCCTCATCATCAATCTCAAACGACGTCGCATCAAAGATCTCCGTCCGATATTTGAATCGTACATGACGCATTAAATCTTCATTTAGAAATGCAGATGGTGCATATTTGATACCTTCGTCTAGTTCAATCAATTTCACATCGCTCGCATCCGTCACATTGACGCGTATATAACCAGGAATGCCTTTCTCACGATTCTGGAACCATTTGATTGAATCTTGGTATTCCAATGCAGAGACACGATAAACATTGTCTTTTTGATTGATGAGTATGTACTCATCATTGATGTCAAACTGAGAACCCAAACCTTGAACACGCCCAATTTGCTTGTCTCCAAGTTGCTGAGCGGTATTTTGATCGACCAAAGGAATTTTATTCAATTGAATCGCATCAAATTGTTCATCAAACTCACTGCTTGATGTGATTTGAATCTGATCGCGATAACGTCCAGCATTTAACATCTCACTGCTTAAGAATGAGAAAACAAGGGTAAAAGCGATCAATGCGAAACCAAGACCAATACACAGCTTTACAATAAAATCAATTTGATAAGAGAAGACAAAATACACCATTCCAAAGACAAATAAGTAGAAAACCACCAACATGATAAAAGTTGTATCATGGATGTTATAAGCGGGTAATGTCACATAATCAACACCAACGGCAATGACAGCTAAAACAAGAAACGCTCGGATGAGCGCTTGCCATTTCGGTAAAGCCTTTTTCGCCTTCGGTATATTGAATCCATAGAATGTCATTAGATTTCACCTCGAATTCGTTTCCGACAATCTTCTAAACATAAGTCAACTTCTGAATCCGTCAAATGTTTGACAGCCGCTGCTAAACGATGGCCACCACCATTATACTTCTGAGCGATATCATTGACGCTTAAGCGTCGTGAACGAAGACTTCCATTGTAGCGGATCAACCCATCCTCTTCATGTTCGATAAGCAATGCCCATATTTCAAAGCTTCTTACCAATCCCAACTCATTGACACGCTCTTTCGCCAAACCCGGCGTCACGCGTAAGCTTTCCAAGGTTGAACGATCCAACTTGATATAGACCAATCCATTCTCTTCAATAACCGCATGCGTTCGTATGTAATTCGTCAGTTCAAATTCAATACGTTCCATCCCAAACAAATCATCATTGATTTGACTGAGATTCAAATCACTGTTTACTAAGAAAGCCGCACAATGTAAAGTGCTTGCGCTCGTATTGGACGTAGAGAAGCGTAAGGTATCCGTCAAGATGCCCATATAGAGATAACGAGCAGTTGTTTGGCTAAGTGTCTCGCGAGACTTTAATTGGATCAAACGACAAACGAGCTCCGAAGTGCTCGCCGCCGTATCATCAATGAATTCATACATTGCATAGGCATCCGTAAAAGGATGGTGATCCAGTTTAATTGAATCCAATGCCAATTGATAACGATCATCATCAATACGTGCCGCATTGGCAGTATCTAAAATGATTGCTAAACACTTGCGAACGACATCATCACCGACCGTCTCGTAGGTCCCAAACAAGTTTGCAGATTGACCACGATGCCATCCCATTGCATAGACTTCTTTATTGGGATAGTTCTCTTTGATCCAATTCACCAAACCCCATTGACTGCCTAAGGCATCTGGATCGGGGGCTTGATGGCGAAAGACACAAATGATGGGCGCTGCTTCAATTTTCGCAAGGATTTCATTCATTTTATAAACCTAAAACGTGAACGGTATCTTGAGCGATAACCAATTCTTCATTCGTTGGAACGACCCAGACTTGAACTTTTGAATCTTCTTTGCTCAAGCAACGTTCTTTACCACGAATCGTATTATTCAATTCATAATCAAAATTGATCTGCAAAGCTTGTTCAATGTTCTTTACGATGCTTTCACGTGCAGCCACATCATTCTCACCCAAACCACCCGTGAAGACAATCGCATCCACTTTACCCAATTGGACAAAATAACTACCAATCGTTTGAGCAACACGATTCGCATAAATCTTACGTGTCAAAATCGCGCGTTCATTGCCTTCTTTGACACCTGTATCGATATCACGTGCATCACTGGAGAGTCCACTGACACCCAACATACCGGATTTCTTATTCAAAACATCAATGACTTCTTCAGCCGTCTTATGTGTCTTACGCATTAAATACGTGATGATCGCTGGATCGATGTCACCGGAACGCGTTCCCATCATAATTCCCGCCAAAGGTGTGAAACCCATGGATGTATTGACGGATTTACCCGCTTCAACAGCCGCAATCGATGCACCATTGCCTAAGTGACAAGTAATGATGTTCACATCTTCAACCTTCTTACCCATCAATTCCGCAACCCGGTTTGAAACAAAGTAATGCGATGTTCCATGAAAGCCATAACGGCGAATCTTATGATCTTGATAGTATTCGTAGGGAATCGGATAAAGATAGATATCATCAGACATCGATTGATGGAAAGCCGTATCAAAAACTGCGACGTGACGTGCCTTTGGCAAAGCCTTCTTAAACGCTCTGTAACCAACCATGTTGGCTGGATTGTGCAGTGGCGCTAATTCAGATAATTCGATGACCGATGTCTCGACCGCATGATCGATCTCAACGGAAGCTCCATATTTTTCACCACCATGAACGACACGATGACCAACACCCTTGATTTCGTCAAGATCGGTTACGACACCATGACTGATCAATGCTTCCAATACCAATTCCACACCAACCTTATGATCGATGATTGGAAGTGTCTTGGTGATTTTCTCGCCTCTGACTTTGATTGAAAAGATACCGTCCTTAAAGCCAATACGCTCAACGATGCCACTCGTCAATACGTCTTCACTTGGCATTTCAAACAATTGAAATTTCAAAGAAGAACTTCCTGCATTTACAGACAAAATTTTATTCATATTTTCTTGCTCCTTATTCAATCTCATTCAATTGATCAATCAATTTATCGACCTCATCAATCTTAAGCGCATTAAGCTTTTGGTAGATTGCTTGACGAAGGATAAAGTGTTGGTAACACTGGAGATTGTCTTCATATTTATCTAATAATGATTCTACTCTTTGAACACTGTCGTGTACAGCACTGCGACTGCTTTTCGTATGTTCTGCAATTTCAGCTAATGAGAAATCTTCACGAAAATACATGTATGCGATTCCCTTTTGCTTATCTGTTAATAAACGCTCATACCAATCAAGAAGATTGTTATATCGTTCATTCTTATTCGTCATTTCGATAACCTTGCGTGATGGAGGATAAATAGAGCTCTTTATCGAACACACTAAGATCATCCACCTTCTCACCTAAACCAATAAACGCCACAGGCAATTTCTGATTCATCGCCAAGGCAATGATCACACCACCTTTGGCCGTCCCATCCATTTTCGTACAGATGATCGCATTGATCTTGGAACTTGTTAGAAATGCATCTGCTTGGCTGAGTGCGTTCTGCCCCGTGCTGGCATCCAAAACCAAGAAACTGTGTTGTACTGGATAGCCAATGATTTTTTCAATGACACGATGGATCTTCTCCAATTCCTGCATCAAATTGACTTTGGTTTGAAGCCGTCCAGCGGTATCGATGATCAAAACATCATAGTCTTCTTGCATCGCCTTCTTGCATGCATCCACAACGACAGATGCCGGATCAGAATTTTCTTTACCTATGAAACACGGCACATCGATACGCTCAGCCCATGTTTGAAGTTGTTTGACAGCCGCTGCCCGAAAGGTATCCGCAGCCACAAGCATGACTTTCTTGCCCTGTGTTTTATAGAGAGCCGCTAGTTTGGCACTGCTCGTCGTCTTCCCACTACCATTCACACCCACCATCAAGATGATGTTCAAGCGATCTTCTAATACGATGGGGTACTCGATCAACACTTCTAATAGAATTTCAACCATTTGCTCGATGGCTTCAGAGCTTGTTTTGATGTTCAAACGTTTGACATCTTTCTCTAATCGTTTCAGAATCTGTTTAGAAGCTTCAACTCCAACATCGCTTTCAATCAAAACTTGATTCAACTCCTGATAGAAATCCGCATCTAAATTTACTTTTTTTCTTAATAATTTAAACAAGCCTTGCCCAAAACGCTCATCTGTTTTCTTAAAACCTTCAAAATAGACATCCTGTTTAGGACTGAAATGATCTTTAATCTTTTGAAAGATATTCATTCTGTCACAACCTCCTCTGCCAACATCATCGCATCTGCCAAGCGAACCTTGAGCATTTGTGAGACACCACTGTTGTTCATCGTAACACCAAATAAGACATCACATTGAGCCATTGTTCCAGGACGATGGGTCAGAACGATAAACTGCGTACTGTGCGAGAATTTCTTAAGATAACTCGAGAAACGCTCCACATTGGCTTGATCGAGCGCAGCTTCGACTTCATCGAACACACAAAGAGGAACATGTCGTGCCTTTAGAATCGCAAAAAGCACGGAAATGGCGATCAAACTCTTCTCACCACCAGAGAACAAACGCATGTTTTTAATGGATTTACCGGGTGGTTGCACGTGTATCTCGATCCCGGAATTTAAGTAATCATTTGGATCTTCCAAAGCGAGATATGCTTTACCGCCACCAAACATTGCTTGAATGACTTCTGGGAGTTCGGCATTTATTTTATCCAACATGTCTTTGAACTGCTCAACCATGATGCCATCCAAGTCTTGAATCAAGGCCAAAATTTTATTCTTACTCTCTAAGATTTCATCATACTGCGCCTTCATTTCTTCATAGCGTGTATTGATGGTTTCATATTCTTGAGGAGCCATCATGTTGATATTGCCAAGCGACTCGATATCCTTACGTAGGCGACTGACTTCTTCATGAGCATCTTCAACACCTTCAAGCTTTGGCAAGGTCAAACTGAACTCATAGGTCATTTGATAATCTTGACTCAAACGATTCATGAGATTCTCAATATTGGTTTCCTGACGCGTCACTTGGATTTCGATATCACGCTTCAGTATTTGCAGCGCACTAAGATCACGACGTTGTTGACGCACTTGCAAGTCACGACGCTCACTCTCCTGAGCATACTTCAATCGTAATTCACGTTTGGTCTTCAACTGCCCATTCGCATCATCACGCATGAAGTAAGCCTTATTCAACATATCGATCAAATCTTCTTCAAAGCGAATTCCCTGTTCATTGCCATTAGGAACCAATTGATCAAGATCGGCTTTTAAACGCTCAAACTTAGCGCGTTTTGAATCTACGACAGGTTCCAATTGAGCTGCCGCAATGCGTTTCTCCATTAAATCATTTTCAAGTTCAGCCTTCTGATTGTTCAAATCAAATAACTGATCCTGACTTAAATGGAGCTCTTTTTGATAGCGTTCGATGTCTACTTTCAATTCATTGATTTCTTTGGTGATGGATAAAGGTGAATGCGCATCCTTCTGACGTCCCCCAGTCATCGAACCACCACGATGGATGACATCGCCTTCCAAAGTCACAAGCTTGTATTGATAATTTAGAAGCTTGGCTAAGTGATTTCCATTTTCTAGATTATCACAAACCAAGACATTGCCTAATAATGAGCTCTTAACAAGTTCAAACTTACGATCGCAGTCTACGAATGAATCCGCAGTCCCTAAGAACCCTTTTGAACTTTGACAAACGATTTCATGTTCACGATTCAAGTGACGTGTGAATAACACAGACATGGGTAAGAAGGTCGCACGTCCAGACTCATTTTTCTTTAAGAAGTTGATGGCTTGTCGTGCCGCTGCTTCATCATGTGTAACGATGTGATAGAGTGCACCACCCAATGCGACCCCAATCGCATCTTCGTAGGTCGCTTGAGGTTTCAATAATTTTGATACAACCCCATGGACACCCACCAAACTTTGTGAAGCATTGATGATGGCCTGGACACCCAATTGATTCATGTACGGACGGGATTCCAAATTCTTCGCAACCTCCAAGCGATTCTGGACACGATTCAAACGACTTTGTGCTTCTTCAACGCGTGTATTTTGATCAATCAATTGTCGATTGATCGCAATGCTTCTACCCGTCAAAGTCTGAACATCCAAGTTCAAAAGATTGAGACGTTGATTGCGGTCTTCATATTCACGTCGTGCCTCTTCCAATAAACTCTGGATCTGCACGGCTTTTTCTTCTTGATTCCCAACTTCCAAGGTATATTTACGTTTTTCATCGATTTCAATCTTGCGTGTCTCCAAAGTTTGAATCTCATTGACGACACGAACCAAAGCTTCTTGGAGAAGATGAAGTTGTTGGTCCAATTGAGCAATCTCATCCTTAGCCAACATGTTGTTGTTCTCAGAAACTTGAATTGAAGCTTCCAACAATGCTTCTTTCGCTTGAAGCTCACTGAGTTCATTTCGAGCACTCGCAATCTCCGAAGACAAGAATGTTATTTGATCGCTTAAAACTGCAATTTCAATTTTTTGCAATCGTTCTTTCTTTGTTTTGTATATCTCTGCTTTTTGAGCTGCTTTTTTTAATGGATAAACTTGCTTTTGAAGTTCCAAGTAAATATCGTTGATACGCTCCAGATTGGTCTCTGTTTTAACTAACTTGTTGATGGCTTCATCTTTGCGCTTACGATACTTCGCAACTCCTGCAGCCTCTTCAAAGATACCTCTTCGATCAATCGGTTTCGCTTCTGAAAAACTGGTGATTGTACCTTGCGAAATCAAACTCAGTGAATCACGTCCGATACCACTATCCATCGTCAAACTTGCAATATCTCGCAAACGACATGGAACCTTGTTGATGAGATATTCAGCTTCTGCATTTTCGCGATGAAGTCTTCGTGTGATTTCGACTTCATCAAAGGCAAGATTGAACGCACGATTGCTATTATCAAAAACCAATGTCACTTCCGCAAAATTGACTTGACGACGATGTTCACTTCCTGTGAAAATGACATCTGTCATGGTGGATCCTCGTAATGACTTAACGGATTGTTCGCCTAAGACCCAACGAATCGCATCAACGATATTGCTTTTACCACATCCATTTGGTCCAACGACACCCGTTACAGGATGATCAAAACTGATATTGACACGATCTGCGAAGGACTTAAACCCCTGTATTTCAATTCGTTTTAAAAACATGGAAATCCTCCATTCCTCAGTAATGAATTATACTAAAATAATGACTAAATTAGAAGAGCGAATAAAAAGCTAACCACAACGGATTAGCCTAAAATTGCTTTCAATACAAGCTCGGAATCGAGTTTTGGATCCACTTTGATAAAGACATGTGCGATCTTACCTTCAGGATCGACGACAAAGGTGGAACGTTGAACCCCAAACACCTGCTTACCATACATGTTTTTCTCTTTCCAAACATCATAAGCCGTGATGACTTCCAACTCTTCATCACTTAGGATATCAAAATTCAACTCAAAATCTTCTTCGAATTTCTGATGACTCTTTGTCCCATCTTTACTGATGCCAAAAACCTTGATGTTATTTTTCTCATACAAAGGCATCGCATCACGATAGGTGCAAGCCTGTGTCGTACAACCCGGTGTATTATCCTTTGGATAGAAATAGAGAACAACATACTGTCCTCGATAATCACTTAAACGTCGTGTCTCGCCTTTTTGATTCAATAAACTGAAATCAGGTGCTAAATCATTAACTTGTAGCATAGGATCTCCTTTTTTCTTATTGTGTTGGAATTTGGTCTTAAAGTCTAATCATATGACTCGATAAACACGCGCTTCAAAGGGTCTGAAAACCATCTTCGACATCAAAGGCGTTTGAGGATAATTACTGATGAGACATTCACAATCAAGTACACGCTCTGCCACAGGAAAATGGATGCTATGTTTTGAAAGATTAATTAAAACGAGATAGTGCTGCGTACCAATGCGTTCAAAAGCGAGTAGTTCAGGATGTTCTATCAAATATGGACAAACATCGCCAAAGGCAAAGGCCTCATCCGATTTATAGAGCTCAATCGCTTTCTTAGTAAATGCAAGAATCGATTGCTCATCATTTTCCTGATTGGATACATTGATTATATCCTTATTGGGATTCACTTTGATCCATGATTTGGACTTCGAAAAACCTGCATAGGCTTCATTTGTCCATTGCATCGGTGTTCGTGCATTGTCACGCGTCATTTTTTTAACGATCTTTTCCGCAAAAACTTTAGGCAGATGCATCATTTCTTGTAAAATGACATAATCATTGATGGCTTCGAAATCGCGCCAATCCTCTTGTTCGAGTTTTAGATTTGTCATTCCAATCTCTTCACCTTGATAAATGAAGGGTGTCCCTCTACTCATCAAAGTAAGAAGATTCAGAGCTTTTGCACTTTCTTGATGATATTTCTTCTCATCCCCAAAACGCGAAACCGCTCTACCATTGTCATGATTCGATAGAAAATTCCCTAAGTAGAAATCATCACTGACCGAAGCCAGTTGCCACTTGAAATAAATATCCTTAAATTCCTTGATCGTCCAGCGATAGAATTTTCTAAAATCATATTTCCCTAAAGGACCACAACCAATCAAAACCGTATCGAAATGAAACATCAAATCCAACATCTTGGTTTCTTTGCCGCTATAACGCTTTGCACGCATGGGATTGATCAAAACTCCTTCACCAATAAACAAACCCTTTTGGTCAAACAGGACCTTATCATACATCTCCATCAAATAATCAAAGCTTTCGGGCCTTGAAATGATGAGATCATCCGCAAATTGATAACCCTTCTTATGTGGATTTTTGTCGATGAAGTCAGGAACCTTGCTGATCATATTGATGACATCCATACGGAAGCCATCAATCCCTTTATTCAGCCAAAAACGCATGATCTTATGAATTTCAGAGCGAAGTTCTGGATTACGCCAATTCAAATCACATTGATTCGGTGTAAACAAACTTAAAAAATAAATATTCTCTTCACCAACTACTTTTGTCCATGCGCTGCCACCAAATAAACTAATCCAATTATTCGGTTCTTTGTTTTGCCTACCTTCTCTAAAAAAGTAATAATCACGATATTTAGAATTCTTATTACGCAAGGCTGCTTGAAACCACGGATGTTGATCCGAAGTATGATTCGCAACCAAATCCATGATCAGCGCAATGCCTTGTTCATGACAAGCTTGAATCAGATCATCCATGTCAGACATCGTTCCAAATTCAGGCTGTATGCTATAATAATCTTGAACATCATATCCATAATCGTGATTTGGAGATTGATACACGGGACTCAACCAAATTTGATTTGCACCAAGCGCCTTGACATGATCCAAACGACTTAAGATTCCCTTAATATCCCCGATACCATCATCATTGGAATCCATGAATGATCGTGGCCAGATTTGATAAACAACGGAATGGATGGATGATTTCTGCATTATAAAGCCCTCTAACACTAGTTTAACATGAACCCGAGGTAAATATGAACCATCAGGAATACCGAATAAAATATCCTAATCTCCATGAAATCGTGGCTGTGAGTAAAACTTTTGATCTGGAAGCCATCGAACGCGTCTATAATCAAGGATTCCGACACTTTGGTGAGAATAAAGTCCAAGAACTAAAAAACAAAGCTCCTTTCAAAACCGACATCACTTGGCACTTTATTGGACACTTGCAGCGAAATAAAGTAAAAGATTGTGTGCGTTATGCGGACTCAATCGATGCGGTTGATTCCATCGAGCTGATTGATGCGATTGAAAAGGAATGCATGAAGATTCATAAAGAAATGCCGATATTGATTCAAGTCAAACTAACGGATGAGATCACTAAAGCTGGAGTTACAATCGATCAAGTTGAAACTCTAATCGATCATACGAAACAATGTAAATACATCCGTTGTGAAGGACTTATGGTCATTGGACCGAATACTGATGACATCCATGAGATTGATCAGGTCTTCAAACAGGCACATCAGGTTTTTATTGATCTAAACAAAAAATGTCCTCAATTGAGGACATTATCGATGGGAATGAGTCATGATTATGAAATTGCGTATCGAAATGGTGCAAACCAGTTTCGACTCGGTTCAATTCTATTTGGTCAAAGAAGTCTTAAGTGACTTCTTTTTATTTCGCTTCATCCTATGATCTAATGCGTCTGCCATACCAAGCAACAGGGCTTGTGAACTTATCCCTAGTATAAGCATCAATTTTAGATTAAAATCAAACGTCTGTGCATTTACTGTCTTGAAAAAGACACCAAGAGGATAATTAAACCAAAAGAAATGTTCCCAATAGAACAAGCCTTGATTCTCTGCCAAAAACACAATCGCATATGGAATAAACAATAAAGCCAATAAGAAACGGCTTTGATATGGATAAAGATTCGCATCTTTATACCATTTCCCCAAGAACCATCGTATCAATGCATAAAGAAAGCCTATGCTCATTGCATGGACACTGAATGCCAAAACCAAGTCTTGATTGAATAAGAAATAAAAATCGATATTGAGCAAGGTGAAAATAAGATAACTCAGATAGATCGCCAAGACATGGATTAATAAAACCAAACCGAGTGACTTAACGATTCTTTTCATCACGCAATTCTTTCACCATGACACCTAAACGACGTAAACCTTCATACAGATCATTTTCCTTAACTGCATAAGAAATACGGATGTACTCATCTTTAGATGTATTGAAATAAATGCCTGGAACCAAAGCAATTTTGTACGTATGCAAGGCTTTATTACAGAATGTCTCGCTATCCATACCAAACTCCCCAATCTTGATAAAGATGTAAAAAGCCCCCTCTGGTTTAACATAATCAATCTTATAATCATCGAGGATCTGCATTGAACGTATCAAACGTTGGCGATACAATTCACGCACCTGGCTGGTATCTTCATTCAAAGCTTTAATTGACGCAACTTGCGTAAATGTAGAAATTCCTGTAACCAAGTAGCTGTGAATCATATTGATATGAGCTGCGATTGGTGCATCCGCTAATAAATAACCGATTCGCCATCCTGTCATGGCATACGGTTTTGAAAAGCTTTGTGCAACAATCAACAAATGTCTTAATTCCACGTCATCGCTCAACTTATCAAAATGTTCGGCATACACCAATTGATGATAGACATCATCACTGATGACAAAGATACGATGTTCAAGCGCAACCGCTTTGATCACATCCAAACTTTTTTTATTTAGTACGACACCCGTTGGATTATTGGGCGAGGTAATGACCATCAACTTGGTCTTTTCTGTAATCAAAGCTCTTAGAGCCCCTTCATCAATTTGAAAATCCGAACTGCTGATATCTAAAGGAACGAGTTTTGCTTTACAGTATTCAATCATGGGTTGATAGGTCACATACATCGGTTGAGGAATGATCACCTCATCACCTTCATTCAAAAGTGCCAAGAAACATGCCGCTAAACCTTCGGTCGAACCATTGGTGATGATGACTTCCTCTGCTTTGTAATCCATATTACATTGCTTGTTTTCAAATGCCGCGACAGCTTGACGCAAACTCAAAAGTCCTTGTCCAGAAGGATAGTGTGTATGGTTATCATCGAGTGCTTCTTTTGCCGCACCTTTAATTAAATCGGATGTATTGAATTCAGGTTCACCAATGGTCAGTGATACGACACCTGGGATTTGGGATGCTGCTTCAGCAAATTTTCGAATACCACTCTTTTTAAACTTCAATACTTCTGTGTTGACGCGATCGAGCATAAGGCACCTCATATTTCTTAGCCATTATGCCACAGTAAAAAAGCACTGTCAAAATGAATAGTGCTTTAATTTATGGATTTAATGAATAACGATAATGAGCTTTGATGCCCATGGTATAGGAGCCATATTCCAAACGGTCTTCTTCACGAACAGGCTGATCATTGTTATGAATCAAATACGGAATATCATTCGCATTGCGGATATCCGAAACGATACCGATGTGCTCATAGTTCCCAAACACCACGATATCCCCTGCTTGCCAAGCCTGAGTATCATATACATTCGTCGTCAATACTTCAGCGTTATGCTCAAAGAAGATAGCGAGGTTCTGAACCCGTCTAAAATCAATATTTGGATCGCGATATGCAATGTGTTTGTAACGTTCGCGATTTGTTTTAATGTCTTCATCAACCAAGTCCTTCAAAACGATGTCCGCTTCCATGAAAGCCCGCCAGACCAAATCGGTACAGGTCCCCTCATTTTCAGGAGGATACCCCCCTGCATAATACGCATTTACATACGCCGGCATGGCCAGTGCATCCTTCCGGGCACCTAAAATCAAGCGGTCCAGTTTCGATAGAACAATGGGTTCTTCTTCAACTTCAACGATAATGGGTTCTGGTTCCCGATTTTGAAAATAGGCATAGATTGCCACACTTAACCCAATCACACTGATCGTAATGATTATTACTGGGATGAGCCAGCCAAATTTATTTCTTCGCTTCGTTGCTTTAATCATGGTAATAGTATAACATTTCAATCCAAATCTTGTGCTTCAACTGCATTTTTTTGCTATAATTCTTTTAATGAAAGGATTATAGGACACAATGAAACGTTATCAATGTTTAGCTTGCGAATACATCTACGATCCAGCTGTCGGTGATCCAGACAGTGGCATTGCACCAGGAACCGCATTCGAGGATATTCCTGATGATTGGTACTGCCCACTATGCGGCGTAGACAAATCGACATTCGAAGCTATCGAAGAATAGTCTTCTAAAAAAACAAAGTAGTGATACCGATGTACCACTGCTTTTTTTTATGCAAATACGACGCAAACCGCTTCAGGCGCTTCAAAGTTTTTTTGTGACAAACTTAATAAACCCGTTGTTTGATCAACAGCAAATAAAGTCAGATTGTTTGTATCATGATTCGCAACAACACAATACTTCCCACATGGGCTTAGATTGAAGTCACGAGGTTGTACACCTTCCGTAGGAACATTTTGAATTAATTCGAGTGTATCAGCCAGTTTGAATACAGAAATCGAATCATGCCCACGATTGGAAACATAGAGGAATTTCCCATCATTTGACAAACGGATTGCCGCACCCCATTTTTGAGCGTCAACACCTTCGGGTAAAGCTGAAACCTTCTCAATCAGCTTTACATCATCATTATTGAAATCAACGACATGGATCTCACTGCTCAATTCTGTAAATACATAGACGCGCTTTGATTCAGGATGAACCACCAAATGTCGTGGACCCGTCTTAGCGTCTGCTTGATAAGTAGCACTTAAGACAAGTTTGTTTTCTTCATTTATTCTAAACGCATAAACGCGATCTAAGCCTAAATCACAAACGAGAACACGATCCAAGCTTGCATCATACTGAATGTAATGTGCTTTAGACCCTTCACCAAAGCTTATTTTTTGATGATCTACTAAGGCTTCATTGCTTAATGCATACGTATTGACGCGACCACCGTGATAATTTGCACTGAAGACCAATCCTTTTGATGGGATACTGCTCACAAAACATGGTGGAGCTCCTTCTTCAACGACTTGATTTACAAGCAAACCATCCTTGAAATAAGCGATACCGCCTTGCGATCCCTCCTTAACAACACTGAAAAGCGTGTTACCTTCAAGATAAATATACGTTGGGTTGTCAACTTCATGCAATAACTCAAGATGCTCTAAGTGATTCGAATTCAATTCCAATTGATAAACACCTTTACTTGTTTTCTTAGTATACGTTCCTAGATATAGTTTCATGTTCAGTCCTCTTTTTAAATGATAGTGTAGCAAAGTCTATTTCGCAAGCAATGCACTTTCTCTAAAGATGTGTTCAACTTCTGCAACATGCTTGCATACACTTCTTGCACCTCGCTCCTTGATGCCTAAAGATGCAGCGATACTCGCAAAGCGTCCAGCCATTGCAAGCGTCTCACCTCGATTATACGCATGTAAAAAAGATACATTGTACGTATCTCCAGCTCCGGTCGTATCCACGACTTCAACAGGATATGCACTAATCTTGATAACATCATCCGCTGCGTAGATTTCACTTCCCTTTTCAGCTTTGGTAAGTACGAGTAAGCATTTATGATCAAGCAATCGTTGACGATAATCTGAACCAAAACGCTTAGACAAAACATCATCCGCTTGTTCATTGATAAATAAAATTGAAGCCAAAGATAAAACGTCCATGACATCACAATCCATCCCTAATGCATTCTTTTCAATATCCATGATTAATTGAACACCCTTCGCATCCATAGCTTTGACTAAATCACGATAATCTTCGATTTGCAGCAAATCCGCAAAGCTTGTATACAGGAAAGCACATTGAAAGAGAAGCTCTTTTTGCTTATCGCTTAAATGATAGCGAACCTGAGTATTGTCTAGAACATAAATGATGCGTTCGCCATCCTTCAACATGATCAAACACTTGCTTGGAGGATAATTCTCATTAATAGCAATCCCATCGATATCGACACCATAGCTCACCAAATCCTTGATTAGAATATCATTCTCAGGACTTTCATTCATGAAATCGAGCATGACAGCTTGATTCCCATATGCTGCATAGATGCTTGCCGCATTGCCAATCATTCCACCAACCTTATGGTCGATGAAACGACAAAGCACCTTCTCGCCCAATACAGGCACATCACTCAATTCATAGTATTCATCAATGCAATTACGTCCTAAAAACGCAATGGCCTTGTTCATTGGAAAGCCTCAATAGCATTCGCCATAATTTCTAAATCAAAACGATTGATACGATTCAACTGATCTAAATACACAGTTGGAAACGCTTCATTTCCATAATATGCACCTAAGATGCCCCCTACCATGGTTGCGATTGTGTCCGTATCATTCCCGATGTTTACAGCTGCAATAATGGCTTCCATCGGCTGGTCAAAGGATGCTTGTATCAAGCCAAAAACTGCTGGTACCGCTTCTGCTGCAGCTAATCCCGTTCCAATCAAGTCACTGATATCATCCATGATTTCAATAAGTCGTTTGTCTTGTTTAGCCAAATCTACAACCCATTCAATCCGTCGTTTTACACTTGGTCCCGCTAACGTCGCACCTGTTTCAGAGCCTAAGCGCTCCCCTTCAATCGCACCAAAGATCCCTGCATCGATGATGGATGCCAAGTTCGCATCCATTTGCATTGCCTTAGCCGTTGCGGCCGCAATCGCACAAGCAGCAGAAATGGAAATGTTATTATGATGGGATACTGTAGAGATCGTATAAGCAATCTGAATTGCTTTATCCACATCCCCATGACTGAATAAAGCAATCGGACTCATTTTCATGGCAGCTCCATTGCTTGCTTTACTGTTATCATTACACAACTTAAAACCATGTGAATCTGGAATCACTTCACCCTTCAGTTTACGAATCGCAATCTGTGTCGTTGGACCTGCAAAGCGACTGTAGAAATTGGCTGGATCGCCCCATTGAATCAAAGCTTTCTCCGCAACGTGGGTATCGATTCTTGATGAAGATAAGATTGTCTCGATCGTTGCAAAAGCTAGACTAAAATCATCGGTAACTGAACCTGCTTCACAACCGCGCGCAAACGTATCATCCGGTGGCGTTAAAAAATCGCGTACGTAACCAAATTTCTCTTCGATTTGTTTACGTGTTCGCATTTCTGTTGCGGCACCCATTGCATCCCCAATCGCAGCCCCCAAAAGACAGCCTAAGTATTTATTGTTCATGATTTAATCACCTCTTTTAATTATTGTATCAAAAAACCCGGTTACCCGGGTTTAAAGCTTATTTATTCTTTAATGCAGCGTGTGCAGCAGCCAAACGAGCAATTGGAACTCTAAATGGTGAGCAAGAAACATAACTCAAACCAGCACGGTGGAAGAATTCAATCGAACTTGGATCGCCACCATGTTCACCACAAACACCTAATTTGATGTCAGGACGAGCTTGCTTACCGAGTTTGGATGCCAATTCAACAAGTTTACCAACACCATGTTGGTCCAAACGAGCAAATGGATCTTGTTCATAGATCTTTTTACCGTAGTAAGCATCCAAGAACGAACCGGCATCATCACGACTGAAACCAAAGGTCATCTGGGTCAAATCATTGGTACCAAATGAGAAGAATTCAGCTTCTGTAGCAATTTCATCTGCCAATAAAGCAGCACGTGGAATCTCAATCATCGTACCAACCATGTATTCAAGCTTGACACCTGCTTCCGCAATCAAACGATCCGCTGTCTTCACAACGATATCCTTGACATACTTCAATTCCTTGATTTCACCAACCAATGGAATCATGATTTCAGGCTTCAAATTCCACTCAGGATGACGTTTGCTGACGTTGATCGCCGCTTCAATGACGGCTTGTGTTTGCATTTCAGCGATTTCTGGATAAGAAACAGCCAAACGACAACCACGATGACCCATCATTGGGTTGAATTCATGAAGATTAGCAATGATTTGGTGTAAATCAGAAACTTCAAGATTCATTTCCTTAGCCAAATTGACGATGTCTTCTTCTGCAGTCGGCAAGAACTCATGCAAAGGTGGATCTAGGTAACGAATCGTTACAGGGAAGCCTTGCATTGCTTCATAAATGCCTTCGAAGTCAGAACGTTGCATTGGCAATAATTTCGTCAAAGCCGCACGACGTTGTTCCTCAGTTCGCGCAACAATCATCTCGCGCATCGCTTTGATACGTTCGCCTTCAAAGAACATATGTTCCGTACGTGTCAGACCAATGCCTTCAGCACCGAAATCAATTGCTTGTTTCGCATCCTTAGGTGTATCTGCATTGGCACGAACTTTTAGTGTTCTAAATTCATCCGCCCAACTCATCAACTGTTCAAAATCGCCAGTGATGCTTGCAGGAACTGTCTTGATTGCTTCGCCGTAGATAATACCAGTAGAGCCATCTAATGATAGGTAATCCCCTTCATTGAAGGTACGACCACCTAAAGTAAAAGATTTATCGGATGTGAACTTGATATCGCCACAACCAGAAACACAACAGGTACCCATACCACGTGCCACGACAGCCGCATGTGAGGTCATACCGCCACGAGCCGTCAAGATGCCTTGTGATACATGCATTCCTTCAATATCTTCAGGAGAGGTCTCTAAACGAACCAAAATGACCTTTTCACCACGATTCTTCCATTCGACAGCAGCAGCAGCCGTAAACACGACCTTACCACTTGCTGCGCCTGGTGAAGCAGGCAATGCACGTCCAACAACTGGAGCAGCCTTCAATGCAGCCACGTCGAATTGAGGATGTAATAGAGCATCCAATTGTTTAGGATCGACTTGTAGAACAGCTTGTTCCTTCGTGATCATACCTTCCGCAACCAAATCAACCGCAATCTTCAAAGCAGCCGCAGCTGTACGTTTACCATTGCGTGTTTGTAACATATAAAGTTTACCTTTTTCAATCGTAAACTCCATATCCTGCATATCACGATAATGTTCTTCCAACTTATCGCAGATTTCAATAAATTCATTATAAGCATGAGGCATGATCACTTGAAGACGATCAATGGTTTCAGGCGTACGGATTCCCGCAACGACATCTTCCCCTTGCGCATTCATCAAGAATTCACCCATCAACTTCTTTGCACCCGTCGAAGGATCGCGTGTGAACGCAACACCTGTGCCGGAATCATCTCCTGTATTGCCAAAGACCATGGTTTGAACATTTACAGCTGTTCCCCAGTCTCCAGGAATTTCATTCATACGACGGTAATAAACAGCACGAGGATTGTTCCATGAACGGAAAACAGCCTTAACAGACTCTATCAATTGATCTATAGGATCTTGAGGGAACTCCGACCCTTTGACTTTTTTATAGAAAGCTTTATAGCGTTTGATCATTTCTTGAAGGTCTTCCGCTGTAAACTCCGTATCTAACTTAATACCCTTCTCTTCTTTCATTTCATCGATGATTTCTTCGAATTTCTTCTTAGAGATCTCCATGACAACATCTGAGAACATTTGAATGAAACGACGGTATGAATCATAAGCAAAACGAGGATTGTTTGTCAAAGCCGCAAAGCCCTCAACCACTTCATCGTTCAAACCTAGATTCAAGATCGTATCCATCATCCCAGGCATCGATGCACGTGAACCAGAACGAACCGAAACCAATAAAGGATTGTTTTTATCACCGAATTTTTTACCGGTCAATGCTTCAAGCTTCTCAAGATTTGAGAAGATTTCAGCGATAATCTCTGAGTGGATTTGCTCCCCATCATCATAATAACGGGTACACGCTTCCGTGGTAACGGTGAAACCTTGTGGAACAGGCATACCCAAATTGGTCATTTCTGCCAAATTTGCACCTTTGCCGCCCAGCAAGTTTTTCATCTTACCAGAACCTTCAGAGAATAGATATACGTATTTTGTACTCATTTTCCCTCCTGTGGCCTAAGCCATATGTAAGCGTTTCAATTATACTAAATGTTTCAAAGATTTGCCACCGATTTAGCTCAGTTTAGCAAGTTCCAATACGACCAAATCATACTGTCTTTGATATTCCAACAACTTCTTCTGTTCATCCTCAATCTTGTGCTTAGGAGCCGAAACAATGAAACGTTCATTCGCCAACATATTTCGTGAACGATTCAATTCATTCTCTAATTTTTCCTTCTCTTTACTCAAACGTAACAACTCGGCTACTTTATCCACCAACTGTCCTCTTTCTAAAGCCAAGGTACCACTCAAGATTGATCGAGTGATCAACTCACCATTAAGTTTTTCTACAAGCGTTGTCTTGACCATCTTCAACAACATCTCTTGATAAGCATGGTCCAAGGCATACGATAATTTGATATTGAGTGGAATCGAAGGTTTAACATTGTACTCTGAACGAATGTTACGTATTTCGGAAATGATCGAGATGACCTTTGCCACATCCAAATGCGCCTTATCATCATGATTACCAAATGGTTTTGGCCATGCACTGATACATAAAGCCTCATCACTCAAGCTAGAATAGATCGCTTCACTCACAAAAGGCATCGTTGGATGACACAATTTAAGAATCCCCTTTAATACTGCGACTAAGGTTTGACGCGTGCCTTCCACAACATCCAAATCATCGCTGTTCAGATTCGACTTGCTCAACTCAATGAACCATGAACAGTAATCATCCCAAACAAATTCATACAAGAAACTTCCGGCTAAAGCAAAATCAAATTTCTCCATTGCTTGCGTGATTTTGTTTTGATTGTCATCAAAACGTTGCAGAATCCATTGATCAACAGATGATAATTTTAAATCACTCAGTTCTTTTTCTTCAAAATCTTCTGGTAGATTCATTAAAACAAAACGTGAAGCATTCCAAAGCTTATTGATGAAATTCCATGAAGCTTCGATCTTTTCATTTGAATAACGCAAATCTTGACCTGGCGCAGAATTCGTTGTTAGGAAGAAACGTAAGGCATCAGCCCCATATTGATCGATCACTTCCATTGGATCGACCCCATTGCCCAACGACTTACTCATCTTACGACCATCTTGATCACGAATCAAACCATGAATCAAGGCTTTCTTAAACGGTACCGTCTTTGTGAAGTAACGTGCTTGAAATGCCATGCGTGCAGCCCAGAAGAAAATAATGTCATACCCTGTAACCAAAACATCCGTTGGATAATAGCGTTCAAAGTCCGCAGTCTTCTCTGGCCAACCTAAGGTGCTGAAGGGCCATAAGGCACTTGAGAACCAAGTATCCAAGACATCTTCTTCTTGGACATAGTTTTCTAAATCAAGCGGTGCTACCTCTGATACAAAGGCTTCACCCGTTTCCTTGTGATACCAAACCGGAATGCGATGACCCCACCACAATTGACGTGAGATACACCAGTCTTCAATGTTCTCCATCCAATGATTAAAGATGTTCTCAAAGCGCTCAGGAATGAAATCAATCCGATCTTCCGTATTTTGTGCATCGAGAACTGCTTGTGCCAAAGGCTTCATCTTTACGAACCATTGTTTAGAAAGATAAGGTTCGACGATCGCATCGGTACGCTCACTGTGTCCGACTTGATGAACATGTTTCTCAATTCTGACAAGATTGCCTTCAGCTTTGATACGTTCCACCAAAGCTTTACGACAAACAAAACGATCTAGATTTTCATATTCACCTGCAAGTTCATTCATGCTTCCATCTGGATGCATACAGATGATTCTTTCCAAATCATATTTCTCTGCTAAGGCGAAATCATTAGGGTCATGTGCTGGTGTACATTTCATGGCACCTGTTCCAAATTCGATATCAATGTAATCATCCGCAAGAATCGGCATCATCTGATGATTCGCAGGATTGATGACTTGTTTGCCAATCAAGTGTGTATAACGTGGATCATCGGGATGAACAAAGACACATACATCCCCAAACATCGTTTCAGGACGCGTGGTACTAACTGCAATTTTCTCATCACTCCCGACAACAGGATAATTAAAGGTATAAAATGCACCTTCGATTTCTTTGTGGATGACCTCAATGTTACTCAGTGCCGTCTTCGCTTCTGGATCCCAGTTGATGATACGTTCACCTTGATAGATCAAACCATCATTATATAAATCCACAAAGACTTTATTAACCGCTTTATTCAAACCTTCATCTAAAGTGAAACGTTCACGTGAATAATCGAGTGATAAACCTAATTTAGCCCATTGTTCACGAATGTGACTTGCATATTCATGTTTCCATTCCCAAGCCTTATCCAAAAACTTCTCACGTCCTAAGTCGTAACGAGAAATGCCTTGTTCTTTTAAACGTGCATCAACCTTTGCCTGTGTTGCGATACCCGCATGATCCATGCCTGGCAACCAAAGCATATCAAACCCTTGCATCCGTTTAAAACGTGCAATGATGTCTTGCAATGCGGTATCCCAAGCATGTCCCAAATGTAATTTACCAGTGACATTGGGCGGAGGAATCACGATTGTATAAGGAATCTTGTTGGTGTCACCTGCTGTGAAATAGCCTGCTTCGATCCATTTTTGATATGCACCTGCCTCAACTGCTTGAGGATTATACTTTGTTTCGAGTTGTTTCTTCATACTTTTTCTTTCCATACCTTTCAAGTGCAAGCTCATCATCCTTGCATAAACCATAATAGAGATAGTCCGCACGATGACCATCGCGCTCTTTCTTTCGTTTTCGAAAGCGTCCTTCCAAGATAAAGCCTGCCTTTTCAATCACGCGTCCCGATGCTACATTGTCGGCACAATGATTGATTTCCAAGCGATAGAACCCACAGTGATGGAATAAGACAGGAATCAAAGCTTCAAGTGCTTCAAGCACTAAACCCTTACGCCAATGATCACGATGAATCACATAGCCAATGACACCCACTTCATTGAAGTAAACTTGATTGACATCAATGGTTCCAATCATCCGCTTGCTTTCTTTTAAAACTATTGCATACGCTTCAGGCATCCCTACATCCATCCGATTCAAAAAGAGTTTGTCGATGATGTAGCGAGTGAATTCCACAGAATCATGTTTTTCAAACCAAAGATATTTGAGAACTTCGTCATCGCTACAATAAGCATACATATCTTCCGCATCCTCTAAACATACTGGCCTAAGTAATAAACGTTCTGTCTCGACAATTGGCATTTCTAACTTCAACACATCTTTCACCTCCATAAAAAAACGTCCCTAAAGGACGCTCGATAACGTGGTACCACCTTAATTTCACTACTGTGCTCAATGTGATAACGGTACAACCGGATTAACTTACTCAATTCAGTAATCAGCTCCCGAAGGACAGGCTTATCTTGCTTGGCTTTGTCACATCAACCCAAAGCTTTCTTTGTTACCATAAGATAAGTTTATTTCGTTCACAGCTTTGAATACAGTATAGTCAAATTTGATAAGCGCGTCAATTACACATCGAAATCTTTTTTATGCACAGAATACTCACATCCACAATACTCTTGTTTGTAGATCCCTAAACGTTTCGCAGTGTTGACCGAGAAATCAATCCCTTTATTCTTCTTGAAGTTAGAATAGAAATAATTAACGTTCGGATAAGCATTGGCCAAACGACGTGCAATGCCATTGATCTTATCCGCATTCTTTTGACGTGAGATTGTCATAACCGTCGTGCAGTACTCATATCCATGTGTATTGGCATAGGCCAATGCTTGATTGATACGTAACGCATAGCACATGCCACAACGACTTGCCCCTTCTTTATCTGTGCTTCGTTTGGATAGAAAGTCTGTGTTGTATTGATCATAATCATAGGGCTCTTCAATGATGGCGATCTTTGTTTGGTTTGATTCATTGAAAGAATTGACATAGGTTATTAATTCATTCAAACGCAAGTGATATTCTGATTCAGGATAAATATTCGAATTGTTATAGTAGATCGTAATGTCGAAGATATCGTACAGATACTCCAATGGCCAACTATTACAAACCGCACAGCAGGACTGCATCAACAACCGGGGTTTTACACTTAATTTTCGAAGCTCTTCAAGCTTCTCGATTTCCCATTGATGATCTGTTAGCTTTCTCATTGGATGAACATGGCATCGCCAAAAGAGAAGAAACGATAACGTTCTTCAATCGCCATGTGATAGGCACGCAGAATGAAATCACGATTGGCGAAAGCACTCACCAACATGACTAAGGTTGACTTTGGTAAATGAAAGTTCGTGATCAAGGCATCGATTGCTTTAAATGTGTAACCTGGTGTGATAAAGATTTGGGTGGAACTGGTTTCTTCAATGAAACAACCATGTTTCTGCATTTGTGATTCCAAAGTTCGAACCGATGTTGTCCCAACTGCAATGATACGTCTTCCCTCTTGTTTAGCTTGATTCAAAATATTTGCACTCAATTGTGATACTTCATAAACTTCCTCATGCATGATGTGTTTATCGATATCGTCCACATCAACTGGTTTAAACGTACCCAAGCCCACATGTAAGGTCACATAACAAAGCTGAACACCTTTTAATTCAAGTTCACGTAAAAGCTCTTTGGTAAAATGCAAGCCAGCTGTTGGGGCAGCCGCACTTCCAGATTGCTTGGCATAGACGGTTTGATAACGTTCTGGGTCTTCTAAGTGTTCTTTAATGTACGGTGGTAGTGGTATGGTCCCAAGCTTTGCCAGTACCTCCAAGAAGACACCTGCACTGATGATCTTGAAGCGACGTAAGCCTTGGTCCAAGACCTCGATGCATTCAAAGCGCAATTGCCCTTCACCAAATTCAATGATTGTATTCAATTTAACTGCTCGTGCATTACGGACCATGCATAAAACCGTATCTTGCTCATGTCTTAATATCAAGCACTCGATATGGGCATTTGTCTCTGGCTTGATGCCAAAAAGACGTGCTGGTAAAACGCGTGTGTCATTAAGAACCAAAACATCTCCTGCATGAAGATAATCGATGATTTCATGAAAATGATGATGTTCGATGGATTCATTATTGCGATTCAAAACCAAGAGCCGTGATGCACAGCGATCCTCTAGCGGGTGTTGAGCAATCAAGTCTGTTGGTAAATTAAAATCAAAATCATGTGTCTTCATTAAAAACCTCGCGAGTCCACACTGTTCAATTTATGTTTCTTGAAATAAGCTTCTTTGAAATCCAAGAAACGATCTTCTTGAATAGCCAAACGTACTTCTTCTGTCAATCGGATCAAGAAACGCAGATTGTGGATCGACAACAAACGCATACCCAAGCCTTCGTTACAACGAATCAAGTGTCGAAGATACGCTCTTGAGTAGTTTTTACAGGTATAACAATCACATTCCGCATCGATGGGTCCGAAATCACGTTCATTCTTTGCGTTTCTAATGTTAAGACGACCTGTTGAAGTCATCAAAGTTCCATGACGTGCGATCCGTGTTGGTAGGACACAGTCAAACATATCCACACCACGCAAAACACCCTCAAGGATCGCATCGGTTGATCCGACACCCATGAGATAGCGCGGTTTTTCAAAGGGCAGATATTTGATCGAATAATCGATCATCTTATACATGGTTTCCTTGCTTTCACCAACGGATGTTCCTCCGATGGAATAGCCCGGAAAATCCATTTTTACAAGTTCTTGTGCACTGTAGGCACGAAGATCTTCGAATTCGCCACCTTGGACGATACCAAACAAGGCTTGTTTATCGTTTTGATGAGCTTCTTTACCCCGTTTTGCCCAACGTAGGGTTCGTTCAACACTATCCTTCATATATGCATGTGTGCTTGGGTATGGAGGACATTCATCAAAACTCATGATGATATCTGCCCCAAGATCATTCTGAATCTGGATGGCTTTTTCTGGCGAAAGAAATAACTTATCACCATTCAAATGGTTCTTAAAATGGACGCCTTCTTCGGTAATCTTACGATTATCCATGAGTGAGAAAACTTGAAAACCACCCGAATCGGTTAAGATCGGGTTGTTTACATTCATGAATTTATGGAGTCCGCCGGCTTCTTTGACGATATCTTCACCTGGACGAAGCCAGAGATGATAGGTATTCGCTAAGATGACACCGGCATTCATTTCTCCAATTTCTTCAGGTGAAACGAACTTAACCGTTGCTAAGGTCCCAACCGGCATGAACATCGGTGTCAAGACATCCCCATGCGGCGTGTGCAAGATACCGGTTCGTGCTCCAGACTGTTTACAGACATGTGTTACTTCAAATGAGAACGCTGACATATTATTCCTCTTCTTGAGCTCTTAGTGCATCTTCTTCTTCATTGCGTTGCATACGATTTGCCGTTTTACGTTCATGTGCCTTCAAATGTTTTTTACGCAATCGAATTGCAGCGGGCGTAACTTCGACCAATTCATCATCATTGATAAATTCAACTGCATATTCTAATGTGACTTGTCGTGGCGTGACCAAACGCATTGCTTCATCATTACCCGCTGACCGAATTGCGGTCAATTTCTTATTTTTGGTTGGATTGACTTCCATATCCAAATCACGTGAAGCCATGCCAATGATCATCCCTTCATAAACTTCTGTTTGTGGACCAATAAAGAATGAACCACGCTCTTGTAGATTGAAGATCGAATACGTCATCGCAACCCCATTTTCAGTTGAAACCATGGAACCATTCGAACGACGTGGCATTTCACCCACATATTCCGTATATCCTGAGAATTGACGTACAATCGTACCTTCTCCTCGTGTATCATTGATGAATTCACTACGATAACCAATCAAAGCACGCGTTGGAGCTTTCCAAATGATGGTCACATAACCACCCTTTTCATTCATGTTTACCATCTCAGCTTTACGCAAATTCAACTTGGAAATGACGACACCACTATAATTTTCTGGAACCGTCGTAATGACTTCTTCCGTAGGTTCCATGCGTCTGCCATCAACATAACGATAAATGACTTCCGGACGACTGACAGCCAGTTCATAGCCTTCACGACGCATATTCTCGACTAAAATCGTGAGATGTAATTCTCCACGACCAGAGACTTTGAATTTATTTGTAGATTCAAGCGCATCAACACGCAAGCCAACATTGACTTCAAGTTCTTTCATCAAACGTTCTTTTAAATTACGGGACGTGACATACTTTCCACTCTTCCCAGCAAAAGGTGAATCATTAACCAAGAAATTCATCGATAATGTAGGTTCTTCAATTGTGATCATCGGTAATGCTTCCACATTGTTCACATCACAAATGGTATCCCCAATATAGATATCTTGAATACCCCCAATGATGACAATATCCCCACTATTGGCTTCTTTGACAGCTGTACGCTTCAAGCCTTCATAGATGAACAATTGCGCAACTGTTTGACGAATGCTTGAATTACCTCGGACAACCATAACCGATTGACCTTGTTTCAAAGTACCGCGATACAAACGTCCAATTCCCAAACGACCGATATATTCATCATAAGCCAAGGAGCTAATCTGTAATTGTGTAGCCCCATCATTCAAATCTGGATATGTCCCAACATGCTTGACGATTGTTTCAAACAGTGGAACCAAATCTTCATTGGTATCATTCATGTTGTATCGAACGATGCCTTGACGTGCGATGCCATACAAAATTGGAAAATCCATTTGTTCATCATTCGCATCTAAGTTCAAGAACAATTCATAAACCAAATCCACAACTTCTTCTGCCCTTTGATCTGCCTTATCAATCTTATTGATTAACAAGATTGGTTTCAAACCCAACTCCAACGACTTCTGCAAGACAAAACGCGTCTGAGGCATGGGACCTTCACTACTATCTACCAATAAGATGACCGTATCGACGGTACGGATGATGCGTTCGACTTCAGATGAAAAATCCGCATGGCCAGGTGTATCGACAATGTTTATTTTGACATCTTTATATTGAACGCTACAGTTCTTAGAGTAGATGGTGATGCCACGCTCACGCTCCAAATCATTTGAATCCATGATTTGATCGACATGGGTTTCATTTTGGCGGAAGACATGGGTTTGTTCTAGAAATGCATCGACCAGTGTACTTTTTCCTGCATCGACGTGGGCGATAACGGCGATATTGATAATATTTTTTTCTCTCATTAGGTTCCTCAGTTAATTAACTTGTTGATTGTATCACAATCACAGGTATTAAGCTTTCTTTTTTCACTCAGCTTTCACAACTTAACTTACACCTTCCATTATAATAGAGTACGACAAGAATACAATTTGTTTCCTTCTGCTCTTCATTTCCCTCCCACTCCTACAGAAGGAATTGATATATTAAAAGCGAGAATCTCGCTTTTAATTTTGTCTTTGCTATAATAACATCATGTCAAAACTACACATCGACCTTGTCAATTGGTACAATCAAAATAAACGTAATCTCGCTTTTAGACTTAATCAAGATCCCTATCGGGTTTGGATCAGTGAAATCATGGCTCAACAGACCCAAATCGACACCTTGATTCCTTATTATGAGCGATGGATGCATCAATATCCAATTCTTTCCGATTTGTTTGTTGCTGAAGAAGAAGATCTTTATCGTTTATGGGAAGGCTTAGGCTATTATTCGCGCGTACGAAACATTCAAAAAGCCGCTCTACAAATCAAAAATGAGTATGCATCCATTTTCCCGAACACTAAAGATGCGATTCAAACGCTTCCCGGAATTGGTGACTATACCGCAGCCGCCATCGCATCCATCTGTTTCAACGAAAAGCAAGCTGCCATCGATGGGAATGTGAAACGTGTCATGAGTCGTTTATTCCTTTGGGATGAAACCATCTTAAGAAAAGAATTTAATAAACAAATCAAAAACAAGATTGAAACTTGGATGAATGATGTGAATCCTGGCGACCTTACACAAGCATTGATGGAATTAGGTGCATTGATCTGTACGAAACAAGCCAAGTGTGAACATTGTCCACTCAAACCACATTGTCTAGCTTTACAAAATAATGTGGTTGATGCATATCCAAAAGCAGCTAAACAACTCACGAAGCAGACTGAACAAATCGATGTGGTGCTTCTCATCAATAAAAACAATGAATTTGCTTTAACCTTGGATCATTCAGATTCTTTAATGCAAGGCTATTATCGACTTCCTAGCTTAAAGCAAGTGAATATCACTGACGCTAAAAAAGACGGCACATTGAGGCACGTCTTTAGTCATAAGATATGGGAAGTAAATTTCTATATTGCAAAAGTCAAACAAAATCATGATTTCAAATTGGTCAATTATGATGAAAGTCTAAAGCTACCTATTATTACACTTCATCGTAAATGGCTAAAGCAGAAATCCTCGCTTATTCAAAGCCAAAATACGTTTTGATTCTTCTTTTGCTTTTTGGTATCCAAGATTAATGGCAGCTTCTCCTTGTCCAAAGGAAAAGATGCCTATTTTTTTATCAAAAACATTAAGATTGAAATCCGCCATATGCATCATGCTGGCTGTTGTCTGAACTGTCATCAATTCTACGATACGTGCCCCAATCTCAGTCACATGTTTGCTTCTTTCAAACGTACTGATATTTTCCATGGATACCGAAAAGACTTTCCCATAACCCATTTCTTTCAAAGGTAATACCGGTAGATTCATTAAGATTCCACCATCCACCAACTGCATGTCTTTTAACTCCAATGTCTCAAAAACCATCGGAAACGAACAAGAAGCTCTGAGGGCATCCCCAATGGATACATCATCATGGATAAGAACTTGGGTTGTGAGTGGTTTGATCCAATCTTTTCGATTTGTAAAATAAACCAATTTACCACTGATCAAATCCACAGCAATGATGATCAAAGGATATTTGATATCTTTCAACATTTTCACGCGATAATCTTTTATTTCATCTTCAATGATCTCAACGAAGCGCGTAGGATCGACCAAACCCGTTATCGTACGTGTCAATAAGGGAAACACTTGTGCATTCGTTGGGGCAAGTAGTTTTTCATCAATGATTGTTTTTTCAATCTTGAGCAGATGCATTTGGATTCTATCAATTGGGACACCCATCGCCATAAATGTCGCAATGACCGAACCCATACTTGTTCCTGCAAATGCCTCCATTTTGATGTTTTGCTCAGTTAAATAACGTAGCGCCCCGATTTGACAATACGCTTTGATTCCTCCACCACATAAGGCAACCCCTAATTTTTTTTTCACAATATCTCCTTAATAGGACAATTCATCCTCTTCCAACCAATAATAACCATCCTCATTCAACATCTGATCTGCTTCAATTGGACCCTGTGTGTACGATGGATAAATGGATAATTCAATCTTATCACTCGCTATCTTACTTGTGATTGCTTCTCCGAAATGCCAACTTAATTCTACGATTGGCCATGGTGTAAACAAGCCATCATCATGATTGAAGGCATCATCCAATAAACGTTCATAGGCTTCAGGTGTATTGATGCGATTCTCTAAGATACAACTTTGACAGAAGTCCATTTTAACTTCAGTGATTGTATTGATAGTTCCGGGTTTCTTTGCATTGAACGAAAGACTGATTCCTTCATCGGGTTGAACTTTGATGGTCAAGACTTCATGCTGTTTACATCGATATAGATCATTCCCATTTGCCTTGAATATGACTTTGATGTAAGTGGCACGCTGACTCAAACGTTTACCTGTTCGCAAATAGATCGGTACACCTTTAAGTGGACCCTCATTCAAATGCAAACGAACAGCGGCATAGGTGTCAATCTTAGAATTTGGATCAATGTTCTGCTCATCGCGATATGCAGGATGTTCATCTTTAGCACCATACTGTCCAATAACCAATTTATCCAAAGAAACATTGGCGAGTACGGATATCTGCTTATTCACCATGTCTGAACTATTCAAAGATACTGGTCGTTCCATGACCACATAGCTCATGATTTGTAATAAATGATTCTGCAACATATCTTTGATTGCACCCGCTTGCTCATAATATGAACCACGTGTTTCAACCCCTACGGTTTCAGCAGCGGTGATTTGAATCTGTTCAATGTTCTCATTGTTCCAAACTGACTCGAAAAGGCGATTGCTGAAACGAATCGCGAGAATGTTTTGGATCATTTCCTTACCAAGATAATGATCGATATGATAGATGTGTTTCTCATTAAACCACTGATTCAATGCATGATTGACTTCTTTGGCATGCTTTAAACTATCTCCAAATGGCTTTTCTAAAATGACGCGATGTGTTCCATTCTTCAAATAACCAGATTTATATAAACCCTCTGAAATTGTTGTAAAGAACTCCGGAGAAACCGCAAAGTAGTAAAGGTTGTCCTCTCCACAAGGATAGTCATCCAATTTATCATATGCACCCATATGCGTGAACTCCATTTGGATGTAGCGAATATGTTTGATAAATGCAAGATAGGTTGTTTCATCAAACTTGAAACGCGTTTGTTTACGAATCCAAGGTTCAATAATCTCAAGATACTCAGCTTGTGTATAGTTCCTTCGACCAATGCATCGAACCTCAAAATCATCCGCTAAATGCGAACGATGTTTAAGATGATACAAAGCCGGTAAGAGTTTACGATAGGTCAGATCACCGGTTGATCCAAAGATTGTAAAAACAAGACTGGGTTTACTTGACATCTTTTCCCCAACTTTCATAGTGATAACTTCCTTCTCGATCCAACCGCTCAAAGGTATGTGCTCCAAAGTAGTCCCGTTGTGCCTGTACGAGATTGGTTGATAAAGCATCTGAGCGATAAGCATCGTAATAATTGATGGCGGAACTGAAGGCTGGTGCAGGCACCCCATTCATAATGGCAATCGCATTGACTTCACGTAAGGCAAACAACGAATCATCCGCGATCTTCAAGAAATAATCATCCAATAGTAAATTATCGAGTTTAGGATTCTTAGTATAAGCTTCCGCAATCCGATTCAAGAAACGTGCACGAATGATGCATCCACCTCTGAAGATCTTCGCAATCGCTTCAAAGTCTAAATCCCAATTGTATTGTTTTGCAGCTTCCTTTAGAAGTGCAAAACCTTGTGCATAGGATACAACTTTCGCTAAATAAAGCGCCTTACGAACCTTTTCGATGAACGCATTGCGATCAATGTCATTTGTTTGCGTATGACTTGGTAAAATCACATTTGCACGGATTCGTTCTTCGCGTAACGAAGAGATGAAGCGTGCATAAACAGCACTTGTGATTACAGAGGTGTGAATTCCAAGATCCATCGATTCCTTCGAAGTCCAAATACCCGTACCTTTTTGCCCCGCATTATCTTTGATCACATCAATGATATCCGCATCGCTTAAGTCATCTTTCGTTTTAAAGATATGACTGGTGATTTCAATCAAATACGAATCCAAATCACCTTTATTCCACTCCGTAAAGACATCCGCAAGCTCTTTATTGTTTAAGCCACCCACATTCTTTAATAAATGATAGGCTTCAGAAATCAATTCCATATCTCCATACTCAATACCATTGTGGACCATCTTAACATAATGTCCTGCCCCATCACTTCCAATGTAGGTCGTGCATGCTTCTCCTTCAGCTTTAGCAGAGATGGCTTCCAACATGTCCTTCAAATGACCATGGGCTTCTTTATTACCACCCGGCATGATCGCAGGGCCAAAACGAGCTCCTTCTTCACCACCAGATACACCCATCCCAAAAAAGTTGATGCCCTTTTCCTTTGCGGCTTTTTCACGACGAATCGTATCTAAGAAAAATGAGTTGCCGGCATCCGCAACGATATCCCCTTCATCCAATAAGGGATAAAGTAGGTCCAAGAACGCATCCACTGGTTTGCCAGCCTTGACCATCAAAATGATCTTACGTGGACTTTCTAACAGGTTCACAAATTCTTCGAGTGTTTCTGAACCCGTTAGATTCGCTGTTGGGTTCTCAAACAAAACATTTTTAGTGACTTCATAAGTGCGATTATAAATTGCGACTGAGTAGCCATGGTCCGCAATATTCAATGCGAGGTTTTTACCCATGACCGCCATACCGATAACGCCAATGTTTCTTTTCATAATTTATTCCTCTTTTCTTTTATTATACGCTATTTCTTTAGAATCGATTCCATGAAAGGACGTCTTAATCCTGGTTTTTCACGTTCTTGATACTTTTCGCTTAGGGTATGGATATCCCCAGGATAACCAACAGCAATTATCAAGATGACTTCGAAATCATCTTCAATTGTAAAGGATTCATGAATCATTTGTTTATCAAAGCCACCGATCGCATGCGCAATCAAATTACGTCGATGCGCTTCTAAGCTTAAGAAAGCCCAAGCTGCACCTGCATCGAAACGACTGTAGAAGTTATCTTTCCCATTAAACGTTGTCGTCTTTTTAGTACATAAAGCAATCAACATCGGAGCGTGTTGTGCCCAGTCATGATTGCTTGGAAAAAGCGATTGTTTTAAAATGGATAGATCATTTGGCTTTTCACCTAAAATGAAACGCCAAGGCTGCTCGTTTAAAGAAGAAGGAGCTAGGCTTGCAGCTTCAATAAGCGCATATAAATCGTCTTGATGCACTGATTTAGTGCTGAACGCACGCGCTGACCAACGATCTTGAATCTCTTTTAAGAGTGGATACTGTGTTATTCTTTGCATATTTACCTCAAGTCAACATTGAAATTATAGCATAGGCCATCTTATCCTCATGTAGGGATGCCCCAATAAAAAACCAAAACATACGTTCTGGTTATTTTATCAGTAATGAGCGAACCTTTACAAAAGCCGCTACAGCCTTATCCAATTGCTCACTTGTATGCATCGCAGTGACCATGACACGCACTCTTGCCCTACCTTTAGGAACAGTAGGATAAACGATAGGTGAAACATAGACACCTTCCTCGAGTAGATGCTTAGAGAATGAGACCGTTAATGCTTCATCTTTAAAGAAGACAGGTGTTATAGGCGTTTCTGAATGTCCGATTTCAAAACCAGCTTCTTTCATTTTCGCTTTAAAGTAATTGCCATTACGCCATACCGCCTTTGTCGCTTCGTCACTATCGGTGAGAAGTTTAACCGCTTCAATCAAAGCGCCTGTAACAGCTGGAGGTAGATTGGTTGAAAACAATAAAGGTCGTGCCCGATGCGACAACCATTCCTTCATGACTTTACGTCCTGCGACATAACCACCAACAACACCAAAGGCTTTTGAAAGTGTACCAATCGTGAAATCAATGCGACCATGGAGTTTGAAGTGATCCACAGTTCCGCGTCCATTCTCACCCAAGACACCTGAACCGTGGGCATCATCCACATAGGTTAGACAATTGTATTCCTCTGCCAAAGCAACGATTTCAGGTAATTTAGCCAAATCCCCATCCATCGAAAACACACCATCGGTGATGATCAAAACTTGCTTATACTTGTCACGTTTTTCTTTCAAGACGCGTTCGAGGTCTTGCATATCCGAGTGCTTAAAAACCGCTTTATCCGCTCTGGACAATCGAACACCATCAATGATAGAGGCATGATTCAGTTCATCCGAGACAATCAAATCACCCGCTTGCGTAATCGCTTGGATGACGCCTGCATTGCAATTATATCCGGATTGAAAAACCAGTACGGCTTCTTCTTTTTTAAATTTTGCCAAGACATCTTCCAATTCTTCATGGATTGACATGTTTCCAACAATGGTCTTGACCGCACCAGCACCGACACCATAATCCTCAATCGCTTTGATTGCTGCAGCTTTCAGACGTGGGTGATTCGCAAAACCAAGATAGTTATTTGAACTCAAATTAATGACCTTGCGTCCATTTAATATGATTTCCGCATCGTTCGGCGTCTCTACAATAGGGAGCTTGCGATAGACACCTTGTTGTTTCAGTTCATCAAGTTGATCTTCTAGAAACTTCAAATCATGCACACTCATTTTTTCCCCCTGATTGAACATCAATACGATTTTACCACATTGGCCACTTTCCATGAGCGAAAAGGCCTCTTCATATTCAGTATAGGGCAAAACATGTGTAACCAGTTCTTTTAGATGAAGTTTCCCACTTTCAATCAAACCCTTAACTTGGTACCACGTGTCATACATTCTACGTCCTGTAATACCATGGATTTGAATCCCCTTGAAGACGATGTGTTTCGCTACATCGATCTCAACAGATTTCGTTGGGACACCCAGAATGGAAACCCTCCCACCGAGCTTTACAAACTCTAAAGACTGGTTCAATGCCTTCGCATTTCCCGACATTTCACACACCACATCAACCCCAAGACCATTTGTCAATTCTAAGACACGTTGAACGACATCCTCTTTTAGACTATGGATCGTTGCATCCGCTCCAATCGAGCGTGCAAGATCTAAACGATAATCATTGATATCAATCGCATAAACAACTCGAGCTCCTGCGGCTTTTGCCACGTCCACTGCCAACATGCCAATGGGTCCAACCCCAACAATCGCAACGCTCTTTCCTACGACAGGACCAGAAAGAACTGTATGCACGGCATTGCCTAAAGGTTCTTGTATTGATGTATATTCAAAAGGTACGCTTTTATCATTGACCCATGCATTATCAGCTGGTACTGCAATGTATTCCGCAAAAGCGCCATCGCGATCGACGCCTAATACTTGTGTGTTGACACAGATATGGCCTTGACCGGTACGACAGAACTCACACTCGTTACAAATGATATGCGTCTCACAGGACACATGGTCACCCAGCTTGATGCGTTTCACCCGTGATCCCACTTTTACAACGACACCTGCCAGTTCATGGCCCATGGTGTGAGGAAGAAGCTTGATGCGATTAGCAGCCCACGCATCCCAAGTATAGATATGTACGTCCGTACCACATATCGATGCGGCTTTAACTTGAATCAAAATCTCATGATCCTCAATCGTAGGTATTGGCTTATGCACCAATTCCATCCCTCTTCCAGGCTTCGTTTTACTTAAACTGATCATTGTTTCTTGCATAGCGCACTCCTATTGGCCTTCTTTAAAGCCAAGTTCGAATAGAATCGATTCACATTTTAGAATGAAACTATCTTCACTGAACCAACTAAAATCAAAGAATATTCCTTTTCCACTACCTGAACCCACACAACTCACTTTGCACTGACCATTGTAATCGCTGATCAACACACTCAAACTTACTCGACTGTTGGCTCGATTATAGTATTGATCATAAACCAAGAAGTAAACTTTCTTGTCATACATCGTCCTAACTTCATCATGAACCAGTTTGATGGAAATTGCACTCGCTAACAAATCTTTTTTAAGTTTTTGATATACAAGCGCTTCATTCATATCTCCTATATAAATTCGATTAGCCATTAGCCGCCCCAAGTTCAATCGTTATGAATTCCATATTCAATAAATCAATGCTTAATAAACGACTTTTTAAACATGCCTCTTTGTTTAATAGAAATTTACAAGTTTCTGCGACTTGAATTGATGCGACAAATGATGCCGTGAATACAGGGTTTCCCAAGACCTTTTCTATACCTTTCTCATTGTCACTTTGATACAAATGATCAGCAATATTCGACTTAGGGTCAATAAACAAAACCTGCCCAAACCATGAGCCAATCGAACCATGGACACACGGAATATTCAATAACTTACAAGCATTAAAAAGGATCCTACGACTTGTAATGGAATCCAAAGCATCAATCACAATATCGGCGTCTCTTATAAGTTCAAGCGCATTGCCTTCACTTAAACGTTTCTTTAGGACACGATACTCGAGTTCAGAATTAACCGCATGAAGACGCGCATAAGCGGCTGCTGTTTTATCTTGCCCAAGAACTGCTTCAGTCGCGAATACTTGTCGATTCAAATTGCTTTCTTCAACACAATCATGATCGATAAGAATCAAGGTTCCAATGCCTAAACGCGCACAATATTCACTTGCCCAGCCACCCAGACCACCCAAGCCAACAATCGCAACCGTAGATGCTTTTAAAACAGCTTGTTCATCCAAGCTTATCGTACTTTGATTCCGAAGATATCTTTGTTCAAACATTGCCATTTTCTACGACTTGGATGCCAATGCAATCCAAGCCAGTATGTGAAGAGATGACAGGCGCGATATGATGGATCGATATTTGTGCTTCTTGAACACCACGACTCAATAAAAGAGTTTTCGCTTCTAAAACACGTGACAAAGCATCACTATGGATGAGATATACATGAACATTTTCATTTATTTTGTTTGTAAGTGCATCCAAAACATATTCAAGTGCTTTACGCTCAGTTCTAACTTTTGCTAGTACGTCGATACGTCCTTGACTGCTTTTATTCAGCTGTAATACAGGTTTGATCTTAAACATATTGGCCAATGAAGCTGCCAGAGGTGTCAAACGACCCCCTTGTTTTAAATAATCCAAATCATTAGGCAGAATCAATGTATTCGCTTGATCCGCAACTGCTTGAAGCCTCTCGACAATATCTAAAGATGAGAGATTTTCATCAATCAATAATTTTGCGATACTTACCAAATGTGTCTGTAACATGCAAGTGCTATGCGTTTCAACGATGTGACAATCGATATCATGTTCACTTGCTGCTAAGCGAATGGATTGATAGGTGCTGGAAAGACCCGAAGACAAAGGAACCGCTATGATTTCTTCACATCCATCTTCCTTGATTTTTAGAATGACGTCTTCGATGTGTTTAAACAAAGGCGTTGATGTTTTAGGAACCTTTTTATCTTTTAAAGCTTGTAGGATCTCTTCAATTTGAATCTCCACACCATCTTGGTAACTTTGATCATCAAGATGTACCATCAAAGGCACGAGATAAATACCAAGTTTTTGCGTATCCTCTAAATTCAAGCCGGAACCTGAGTCCGTTAATACTGCGATTTTCGACATAAATACCTCTTTATTCAGTGTTCATTATAACATAGTTATGTTAAATAAAAGGCAAGTCATTCTGACTCACCTTTGCTTAACAACGTATACAAAGCCAATGCTTTATCATAATCTTCGTAATGAATATGACATGAGTCAATTATATGGTAGTAGGTTCCAGGCTCCACATTGATTCGCTTGCTCAAATATCTGTGAAAACTTGAGAACTCCGCAAGATTCATTAACAGTTTCTTGTATGCGTCCGATGAGTGTGAATGTGTATGAAATTCAAGATGACCATGTTTGCGTCGTGCCCATAAGACAAGTGTACACGGTGAATAGAAAAAATCTTGATCTAAATTCTTATCCCACAAGGATATTTGAGCATCGCCCATGGGTTCAGCATAATTCAAAACTTTAACCATGTATTCTACTTGAGAACGAGGTTCATCAAACATACGATGGTGATAAATTTTCGTTGTTTCATGCACGACTTCATCTTCGCGATCACCCGTCACGATGAAATCACAAATTAGCTCCAAATCTTTAAGTGACATTGGAAACAGGCGATCGAAATTCGTTATGTTATTGTCTTCAATTTCAAAAACGATCAACTCATCACTGAAATATTTATTATTATCCGTTCTCCCACCCATTTCGAAAAGGGTGATGAAAGCTTTACGCCATGCTTCATTCAAATCATGTGCTTTAATGTTTATCATAAATTAATTATGCCGAAATGCATGGCGTTTGTCTAGTTGCGTTCTTTATCACGCTTATTCAGATACATCGCTTGGTCCGCTACCTCAAGCAATTCAGCCATGGAATTTCCGTCGTAAGGATAACACGCAGTCCCAAAACTAAATGTACACGAAATGACAGATTCATTTGTTTTAATTGGTGTCTGTTTTACTTCTTCTTGAATTTCAAATAACTTATTTTGAATCAAAACACAATCCGCATTATAGAAAAGCCCAACAAACTCATCACCACCGTAACGTGCAACGACATCGCTGCGACGAATTTTTTCCAATAAATCACTGGCGACTTTCTGTAAAACTTTATCCCCCATCACATGTCCGTATTGATCATTGACGGTCTTCAAATCATCCACATCAAAGAGCGCAACCACAAAGTGTTCATGCGTCCGTTTTGCTTTCATGATCATCTGTTCAAACTGTTCATTAAAATAATGACGATTATACAATTGCGTCAAAGAATCAAACATTGCCATACGTGACTTCTCTTGATAAAGTAATTGATTGCTGATGGCAATCTGGATGTTTGTACTCACGAACTCCATGGATGCGATATCACTTTCATCAAAGGCATCTTCTTCCAATGAGTCCAAATTGATCATCGCATATAGATTCCCATTAACATAAATCGGAGCACTTAATTCCGACTTGATATAAACGCGATCTCCTGCAAATGTTGTAACTGGATAAAAATGGTCATCATTTTCTATTCGTGAAATATTCGTGATGCGATCCATCATTCCATTAGAATTTCGATAAAGGAAAGATTCCACCAAAGGCAACTTCAAGTCTTCAATGTCTTTCCCAAAGCCAATGTAAGAAACCACATCAAAAATATCACCATTTAATATGAAAATTGAACCTAGATTCGATTTTTCAATGGCACGCATCGCATTTTCTAGAATCAAGTAAAAAGTCTTCTGAATATCCTCGATATGCAAAATTGACTGATTGATGTCCAGCATCAAATCCCGAAGTTTCGACAAACGTTTTAAATCGGTATCCACACTTAATTCTCGTTTTAAATCTTTAATAAATAACAAAACAGCGGCACGATTCTCATACCGAACCAATTGACCAACGACATCAAGGCTATATTTCTTTAGATCTCGACCAATTAGTCCAATATTTTTTGAAAGCGGTTCAATTGTATCTTTGAACTGTTCAAACAAAAAAGGATAACTGATATCAAATTCATGAGGATCAAAGATGGATCTGGTGTATTCATCTAAAAAAATGATGCCTTGACCATCAAAGATGAGAAAGCCAAAAGGAACCATCGCTCTTAGTTTGCTCAACCATTCATTATTAATTGATTTTGGTTCTTGATTTATCATTGTTTAGTCACATTTCTAATTCTAAACAATCTATTTTTCAATTACAATCAATACTTAAATAAAAACAGCCATTAGCTGTTTAATTTT
>DHGC01000101.1 GCA_002402585.1 Erysipelotrichaceae bacterium UBA4808
TTGTGATGTGCTCTTAGATTGGTTGGTGTACAGTCTGTACCGTATAAGATTCTATTCGAGTATTTTAGGAAGAATGTTCGACTTGAATACGGCACTCGTCCAAGCTCTGCAATGCGAGCTGCGATATCGATGTACATATTGGGGAACTGTTCGAGACGTTGAGCCACATGCGCTAAGTTCTCCGCATAGGAACCGAAATGTGCCACGATGAAACTCGTTTTAGGATTCTTACGGATCATGTTATCTTGCATGTCCATCAGTTCATGGAAGGTATACTGATCCGGCTTACCAAATGCCCAATCTGGATTCTCACCCAGTTCCTCATACCGTTCATTCGTCTCATCAATCGGTAGAAAGAAAGCAACTGGATCCGCGATATGAATCAGAACGGGAATATTCAATTCCGCAGCCGTTTCATACACAACTTGAAGACGATCATCATCGGTACGAATGTAGTTACCCGCTTTGTCCTTCTGATTCAAACTGATGACTTTCCACATCTTGATGCCCCGTGCACCTTTAGCATGGGCATCATTAAGATGTGTCTTTACTTGTTCACTGAAATCAGGTTCATCAATCCTAGACACATCAATCCATACAAACGTTGAAATCATCTGTTTCAAATCATCTGTATGTTTCATCATCTTCGTAAATTCATGACCCCAAACACCATCCAAATTCACCACATGACGAACATTCAAACGTTTAAGTTCTTGTTCATATTGAATCAGATCATACTGATCTTGATAATCCTCACCCAAGACCAGCTTACCCATATGCTCATGGATATCAATGACCTTAAACTTTGCCTTTGTAAGCTGTGTCTCTTTCACGACACACTGTGCAACAGGTTTAAACTCACTCAATAATAGTTCCTTCATCATTTCATCCCCGTCGTAGCAATACCCTTGATAAACTGCTTCTGGAACAACAAGAACACTGCAATGACTGGCAACATGATCAATGCCGAAGCAGCCATGGTTGCGGACAAGTCAGCGGTATGTTGGGAGGAGAAGTAGGAGAGCGCTAAAGGTAGTGTCATCTTCTTGATATCATTGATCATGATCAACGGATTTAAGTAATCATTCCAATAATTCAAGAAGGTGAAGATCGTAAGGGCTCCAATCGTAGGACGAATCAAAGGAATGACAATCCGTGTATAGATATTCCAATTACTCGCACCTTCCATGCGTGCTGCTTCAATGAGTTCATTGGGTATGTCATCACACGCTTGTTTGCTCAAGAAAATCCCAAATGCATTCACAAACGATGGAATGATCAAAGCTCCTACCGTATTGTATAAACCCAAGGCATTGATGAGTAAGAACCCAGGAATCATCGACGTATGTGAAGGCACCATCATGGTGGCGAGCACTAACAGGAATAAAGCCTTCTTGAATCTGAACTGAAACTTTGAGAACACAAAGCCAACGAGGGTACTGGTTAAAAGAATGACCGTTGTGTTGGTGATCGTGATAAATAAACTATTTCTTAGCCAATAAAAGAAGGGTGATTTCGTTAAGACTTTGATGTAACCACTGATGGTAAAGTTAACAGGAATCAAATGCTTGGGATCCAACAATATTTCTTTCGTACTTTTTAAAGAATTCGAAACCATCCAAAAGAACGGTAGAATCATAAATAGGGACATCAGAAACAAGCCCACAAAAAGTATGATATAAATCGGTTTGATCTTCTTACGTTTCAGTTTCATCTTAGTAGTCCCAATCCACTTTCTGAATCTTCTGCTGAATGAGTGTGATGATAAAGATGATCGCAAACAACAGCACTGCAATCGCAGATGCATAGCCCATATTCTTCAACTCAAACGCCATCTTGTACACATAACTCGTTAAGACCAATCCCGAATTCTGAGGACCAGACTTCAAAACCATGACCGAGAATTGTGCAAACATTTGGAAATGACTGATTAGAGTCATGATGATGACAAAGGTCATCGTACGACCTAAGAGCGGCAAAGTGATGAATCTGAACTTATGCCAAGCCGATGCTCCATCCATTTCAGCCGCTTCATAGAAGTTTGTCGGAATTCCATCAATTCCAGCACTGAAGAGGATGATGTTATAACCGATATCCACCCAGATGGTGAATACGATGATCGACCACATCAAGACATTGGGATCACCCAACCAATTGACCGGATTCACACCAATCGTTTTAAGCATCATATTCGCAAGACCCGTCGCTGTAGGATAGATGCTTCGTGCCCACACCACGCTAGACGCAACCAAAGGTGCGACGCAAGGCAGAAAGAACGCCATTCGAAAGAAAGCACGGATCTTGTTGGATTTAAAGATACTGATGAGTTGTGCAATTATCAGTGAGAACGCGATGTTCAACACAACCGTCACACCAACAAACATTAAAGTGTTCGTCAAAGCTTTTATCAAAACAGGATCCCCAATCAATTGTTTGAAGTTCGCAAGTCCAACAAAAGCGTTGGTATCACGCAATGGATTATAATCCATCATCGAAATCGCAAACCCCGCAATGATTGGACCCACAATAAAAATCAACATGTGAAGAAATATCGGTACTAGGACAAAGTATACAAATTTTTTAT
>DHGC01000076.1:0-11047 GCA_002402585.1 Erysipelotrichaceae bacterium UBA4808
CCCAAAAGTTCTTGGACCATACGCAGATCTGCCCCATTGTCCAACAAATGTGTCGCAAATGAATGACGCAACATATGTGGATGCACCGTTCGATTGATGTCCGCCAATTGAGCTGCTTTATCCAAAAGGAATTGAACGCCACGTGGACTCAAACGATCCCCTTTGCTGTTCACAAACACATAAGGATGTAAAACAGCGTGTTCATATTGAGGCCTGATTTCTTTAAGGTAATGTTTAAGCTTTTTCTGCATGGCTGGGTAAAATGGAACCATACGCTCTACCTTTCCTTTACCCACAAAGCGTAGAAACATATCTTCCATATCGATTTCATTGATTTTCAGTGAAGTGACTTCAGAAACACGAAGACCACAAGCATACATCAACTCAAAAAGCACACGATTGCGATACCCTTCTTTATCCTCCAATTCAAAGCAATCGAGTAGACGCATCATCTCATCAAAAAGCAAGAAATCCGGGAGATGTTTCGCTTGGCGAATCGGGCTCAGATCCTTAAATGGATTGTTCGTCACAAGATGACGTTCATACAAATAGTCATAAAAAGAGCGTAAACTGGAACATTTACGCGCTAAAGTACTGGCTTTCAGACCGGTATTCGATGCTTGATTCAAATGACTGAGATATTGATGGACTTGATTCAGTTCGACGTCTTTAAAATCCTCGATTCCTTGATCCAGGCAAAACGCATGAAACTGACGGATATCACGTGCATACGCAGCTTCGGTATGGTTGGATCCCGTATTCTTCAAACGAATGTTTTTTAAGAAAGCCTCAATATGTTCATACATCATAGGTTTTGATTTGATCCGCAAAGGCCTCTAGACAGCTGTTCGCCATGCGTTCCTTGCGATCATGCTTCTTCCCCTTGTCTTCATAATTCAATAAACCAAAAGTCGCATTCATCGGTTGGAAGCTTTCCGCATCCGTATGCGTGATGTAATACGCCATCGCACCCATGACGGTCTTTGGTGAGAAGTAGAAGCGCTCCAAGCCCAATAATCTTCGTGCCATATCGATGCCTGCGACACAACCACTCGCACACGACTCGACATAGCCTTCAACGCCACTCATCTGACCTGCGAAATACCAATGTTCATTATCTAAGGCTTGGTAACTTTGATTCAATAAGTTCGGTGCTTTGATGTAGGTATTACGATGCATGACACCATAACGCGCAAACTCCGCATTTTCCAATCCTGGAATCATTCGGATGATCCGACGTTGTTCCGGCCAAGTCAAATGGGTTTGAAAACCCACGATGTTGTAAAGTGAAGCTGCCGCATTGTCTTGTCTGAGTTGGACGACCGCATAAGGACGTGGTTTTTCACGATCCAAAGCCAAACCAACGGGTTTCATCGGTCCAAAGGTAAGCGTTTTTGGTCCACGCTTGGCCATGACTTCAAACGGCATGCAGCCTTCAAAAAAGATTTCTTTTTCAAAGTCTTTGGGTTGAACGACTTCCGCATTGATCAGTTCTTCATAGAAATGCTCGAATTCTTCTTTTGTCATCGGACAATTGATGTAATCCTGTGCTTCCCCTTTATCATAGCGTGATTTATAGTAAGCGATATCGAAATTGATGGAATCTTTCTCAAGGATCGGCGCTGCCGCATCATAAAAATAAAGAGAATTTTGATTGAAACGTTTACGAATGAATTCAGCTAAAGGATCCGAAGTTAAAGGACCGGTCGCTATGATCGTATCCTCATCCTCAATCAATTCACTCACTTCTTCATTGAAGATGGTTACCAAAGGATGATTGCGCAAGAAATCGGTGATGGCTTTAGAGAAACCTTCACGATCCACTGCCAAAGCACTGCCGGCTGGAACACGATGTTCATCCGCAAAACGAATGATCAAACTGTCCACCATCCGCAGTTCTTGTTTCAAAACACCGACCGCATTCAAGAGTGCATCACTTCTAAGTGAATTTGAACACACCAACTCCGCAAAAGCAGACGTGCTATGCGCCGGTGTCATCTTCTTAGGACGCATTTCATATAGATGCACGGGAATGCCACGTTTGACAAGCTGCCAAGTTGCTTCACAACCCGCCAAGCCCGCCCCAATCACTTTAACCGCTTTAGGCTTCGTCATCTTGTTTTGCTTTCTTCTGGATGTATTTACACTTTGGATAGCTTGAACAACCGACAAAGGTCTTCCCAAAGCGATTGAAACGTTCGACCAAAGGACTGCCACAATCCGGACACATCTCACCGGTTTGTTTGAGTTCCGCTTTTGGTTTAGCCGTCTTGATGATGGTTTTACAGCTTGGATAATCGCTACATGCCACAAACTTACCGAAACGACCCATCTTTTCAACGAGTGGTTTGCCACAGTTCGGACACATTTCACCCGTCAAAACCGGCTCCACGACTTCACGTTCGACATGTTTACAGGTCGGATAATTGCTACACGCCACAAACTTGCCATAACGTCCATTCCGCTCTACCAAAGGACTGCCACAATCCGGACATGCACGACCCACTTCCGTCGGTTTGATCTTTTCCATCTGCTCATAAGCTGCGGTTAGTAAAGGCAAGAAACGCTCGTAGAAGCGATTCAGTGCATCCACATGATCTTGATTCCCTTCTGCGATATGATCCAATTCACGCTCCATCTCTGCGGTATAATCCACATTGATGATGGATTCAAAATGATCTTGTAACTTCGCATCCGTCAAGAAACCTTGATCGGTTGGAATGAAGACCTTGGTACGACTGTTCTCACCTTTATCCAAGGTGACGTATAAACGTTCCACAATCGTATCGATGATCATCGCATAGGTACTTGGACGACCAATGCCCTTACTTTCCAAAGCCTCAATTAAACGTGCTTCAGAATACCGTAAAGGAGGATTGGTGAAACTTTGAATCGCTTCGTTCTTCAAGCTTTCAAGTTTTTCACCTTCATCCAAATGTGGCAGCCATTTATCTTTGCTGGTTTCATACTTACCATAAACCTTTAAATACCCATCAAACTCCAACTTACTGCCCTTTGCCACAAAACGATACCCATTTTGATCCAAATTAACCGTAATGGTTTTTGTTTTAGGTGAGCTCATCAATGAAGCTAAGCTTCGTGCATAAATCAAACTATAGAGTTTCAATTCATCCGCACTCAAGACATCTTTCAATACTTCAGGCGTATATTCAATATGCGTCATACGAATGGCTTCATGCGCATCCTGTGCATTCTCACTCTTTTTGACTTGGTAATGTCCAACATACTCCGAGCCATAGGTCGACTTGATGTAGGCTTGTGCATCTTTGACGAATTGATCCGAGAAACGAGTTGAATCGGTACGCATGTACGTAATCAAACCTTCTTGGCCTTCACTCATCTGCACCCCTTCATACAACTTCTGCGCGATACGCATCGTTTTCTTTGCAGGGAAATTCAACTTGTTCGCGGCTTCTTGTTGGAGCGTGGAAGTAATGAAAGCAAACTTATGGGCTTTTGCGGCTTGTTTCTCCGTGATGGATTCTACGGTAAAGGTCGAACCCAAAGCAGCCATGACTTCATCACTTTCCGCTTTATTCTTTAATTTTAATTTCTTGTTTTGATAACTCTCGATATCCGCATCAAACTCAATCTTATCCTTTTCGAAACTTGCCTTGATGTTCCATTTTTCTTCAGGGACAAAGGCTTGGATTTCTTTTTCCTTCTCAACAATCAAACGTAATGCCACAGATTGAACACGTCCCGCGGATTTACTTGCGATCTTATTTTGTAAGAGCTTAGAAAGTTTAAAACCGATGATACGATCCAAGATACGACGTGTTTCTTGCGAACGAACCAAATTCATATCAATGGAGCGTGGATGTTCAAAAGCAGCCAAAATCGCTGGCTTGGTTATTTCATTAAATACGACACGTTGCGTCTTGTCTTCACTCAACTCAAGTTCATCCGCCAAGTGCCAAGAAATGGCTTCTCCTTCGCGGTCAGGGTCCGTTGCCAGATAAACCATCTGAGCCTTCTTCACCTTTGTCTTAAGTTGTTTGACGATATCGCCCTTGTCTTTATTTATTTTATAACTGGGTTTGAAATCATGTTCCACATCCACGCCCAAACCACCTTTACCCGTGGTTGCTAAATCGCGGATATGTCCTTTGGAGGATACAACCTCATAATCATCCCCAAGATATTTCTGAATCGTTTTGGATTTTGAGGGTGACTCCACTATCACTAAATTTCGCATCTGAACTCCTAACGCAACGCCACTTTGTCATGACGTCTGTATTTCATAGTTTGGTTAATTCTAAAGGGTTTGTCAAGATATTTGCGCCTTGCTGAATCAAAAGATTATTTCCTTGGCCCTCAGGCATATCTAGACTAAAGGGTAAACAATACACATCTTTACCACAATCCAAGGCGTCATTCACCGTGATCATCGAACCACTTTTTAGATGGGATTCCATGACCAACAAGGCACTTCCGAGTCCTGCAATGATCCGATTGCGAGCTACGAATTGATGTTTCTGGATGGGGGTTCCTTCTGGATATTCAGAAACAATCAAGCCCATTTTAGCAATCAAATGATAGAGCTCCGTATTCTGTTTCGGATAGATGAGATCGATGCCACAACCCAAGACCGCAATCGTTCCCTGCTTCAAGGCATGGACATGGGCCAAACCATCAATCCCCTTGGCCATTCCACTTACGATGACATAGTCACGAAAGTGTTCAACACATTTCTGCGTCCAGTTTGCACTGTAAGATCCATGATTACGACTGCCGATGATGCTGATCATGGGCAAATTTAAAAGGTCGATACGACCTCGCAAATATAAGACATAGGGGGGATCATGCAGTTGTTTTAAAGCCTGTGGATAATTTTCATCCACTAAAGTTATATATGCTTCTTTATAAGAAATCATAACGAAGTGTTCATTGCGCGATAGAGCTGCTTTGATCTTGCGGTGATCCCCTTTGTATTTTAAACTATAGGCCAATAGTTGTTCGCGTCTCATACGTATGTATACGCACGTACAATTCATTATCCTAATTGCAAATCAAACAAATTGGCCTGTAGGCGTTGGCGAACCGGTTCATACGATTTGCGATGTATCGGTAAGACGCCATACTTTAACAAGGCTTCTTTATGTTCCTTGGTTTGATAGCCCTTATGCCGTTTGAAACCATACTCAGGATACACCTCGTCATAGATATCCATCATGCGATCGCGTGTGACCTTGGCAATGATGCTTGCGGCCGCAATCGAAATACTCAATGAATCCCCTTTGATATAATCCAAGACACGTTTGTCTTTAACACTAAATGGCATCGCATCACTCAAGATCAAGCTCGCATCCGAGAACTTCGCAATCATACGCATGGAGTCTTTGGTTGACTGGTAGATATTCTTTTGATCAATTGTCTCTGGACTCACTGTCACAACCATGACCCATAAGGCATCGCGTAGGATATCATCAAAACAGATTTGACGCTGCCTCGCTGATAATTGCTTGGAATCGTTGATTAAAGGATGGGTATACCCTTTTGGCAATACGACACCAGCTACGACACAAGGTCCCGCCATGGGTCCACGACCTGCTTCATCCAAACCTAAAATACAGGACTCTTCAAATTCATTCTCAATCCACGTTTTCGACATACTCAAAACTCATCGCTCCTAACGTTCCTTGGCGTACTTCGCGTAAAAATGTCTGATACGCTTGCTCCAACAACAGTTCGTCTTTACGAACATAGCGTCGAAGTTTTGCGAGATGTTCAAAGAAAGCTTGAACATCATCCCCCGAATACTGATAACGTTCTTCCAGAGCTTCTGGATAATGTTTTTTTACAAAATTAAAAGCATAATAAGCCAATTCATCGATTGGCAAAACCTTCTCACTAACCGAACCGGCTAAAGCTAAACGAATCCCCACCTTCGCATCCTCAAACTTTGGCCACAATACACCTGGAGTATCCAAGAGATCGAGTCTAGGATGCACATTCGCCCATTTCAATGCCATCGTGACACCTGGACGGTTTGCGGTCGTCATGATCTTCTTTTGAGCCAATTGATTGATCAAGGTAGATTTACCCACATTGGGAATGCCCACGACCATGGCCTTGATCTTACGCGCCCCAATGCCACGTGCTTTCCAACGGTCAAACTTCGGTTTCATGACTTCTAAAGCCGCATCAATGACCTTTGTCCGACTGCTTTTCTCAAGCAGATCCACCGTGATGACCTTGGTGTTCTCACCCGTCAAATGATGCATCCAAGCTTGTGTTGCGATGGGATCCGCCATGTCTTGTTTGCTTAAAACAATCAAGCGTGGTTTATCTTTGGCCAAGTCTAAAAGAAGTGGATTCTCAGACGACACCGGAATGCGTGCATCCCGACACTCGATGATCATATCCACCATCTTTAGTTTTTCTTGCATTTCACGCTTTGCCCGGGTCATGTGACCGGGAAACCATTGTACGTTCATTTAGTTACCTTTAAACCAATTGATCTCATTAAGTGGATAAAAGATATACGTATCCTTCGCAATCACATCTTCAAGATCAAATGCCCCAAAGACCCTTGAATCACTGGAATACGGTCGATTATCACCCAATAAGAAAACTTCATTCTCGCCGATTTGAAGCGGTCCGAAACTGGTGGTGAATTGATTGAATTCCTTTAGATAATCTGGATTCAAGAAACTTTGATCAATCAGTACACCATCCACATACAGTCTATCGTCTTTCATCTCCACGACTTCATTCGGTAAAGCGATGACACGCTTAACCAAGTATTCATCCAATGCCTCCACATAAACAATGACCACATCAAAACGATCAACCCCAAAGAGTTGATAACTTAAGATGTTGGCGAATCCCAAGGATTGATCCTTAAGCGTTGGATACATGCTTGAACCATTGACCTTGATCGGCTTGACCACAAAGTTGGTCAATACCAAGACAAAGACAAGACTCGTGATAACGCTTTTAAAGAATTCCTTGATCAGTGAAGTTTGTTTCTTTTCCATAATTTAGAAGAAAAGCCGGAAAACCGGCTTTTACTAACGAATTTCGACCAAACGAGATGCTTTGCCAGAACGTCCACGCATATAGAACAATTTAGCTCTACGTACTTTACCACGACGCAACACAGTGATGCTCTCAATGATGGGTGAATGAACCGGGAAAGTTCTTTCTACACCGATTTGTGAAGACATTTTACGAACGATGAACGATTCACCAATGCCTTTGCCCTGACGGGCGATTACGAGGCCTTCAAACGCCTGAATTCTGGATTTGTTACCTTCTTGAATACGGACATCCACACGGACTTGGTATCCAGGTTTAAAATCAGGAAGATCAGTGCGCAATTGAGACTTTGTAATTTGTTCTACGAGATTCAAATTCATTTTCTCACGCTCCTTTATGTTTATTGGTCCGTTCATATCTTTAAGGCGACAGCGGAACAGCCAAGCCAATTAGCTAAGCCATAGGCTTAATAAATTTAACACAGATAAAATCATAAATCAATCCTTTTTAAGCTCTTCTTGCAAGACCTCGATCAAGTACTTGGTCTCTTCTTTAGTCAATTTCTGATTCAAGAACAAATCTGGACGTCTTAGCCAAGTCTCACGTAAAGATTCCTTCAAACGATACGCTTCAATGTTTTTATGATGACCCGATAAGAGTACATCCGGTACACGCAATCCTTCAATTTCTTCGGGTCGTGTGTACTGAGGGTATTCTAAGCGGGCTTGTTCAAAACTTTCATCTTGGTGTGAGCTCTCACGAATGACGCCATCCAATAGACGAACAACCGCATCCGTAACGACCATGCTGGCCAATTCACCCCCGGTAAGAATGAAATCACCGATGGAGATCTCTTCATCCACATAATGTGTGATGCGCTCATCCAAGCCTTCATAATGACCACAGATGAAGACGATGTGATCCTTCTGACTCAAACTTCGAGCTTTGGCTTGATTGAAGACCTGTCCACGTGGACTGCTCAACAACACAAAGGAATCATCGGTTTTAACGCTTTTCAAGGCATCCACAACGGGTTGAACCGCCATGACCAAACCTTGACCACCACCAAAGGGGTAATCATCCACACGCTTGTGTTTGTTGGTGGAGAAGGATCGAATGTCAATGCACTCGATCTCAACCAATTCCTTTAAACGTGCTTTCTTAATGATTGAAGTGTTCAAGAAGCCATCAAACATTTCTGGAAACAAGGTCAAGATACTGATTTTCATAAACCCTCCAACCAACGAATGACCAAAATATTCTTTGATTGATCAAAGCGAACGATGAAGCGATCCACATACGGAATCAAGACATCCTTAGCGTCTGTTTTGATCCTTAAGACGATGTGCGCACCGGTATCCAAGATATCCGATACGACACCCACCAAAGTTCCATCTTCCTTATAAACCGATACATTCATCAGTTCAAAAGCATAGACACTGTCCTTACTCTTGATATCTTTACGATCAATGAACAATTCACAACCATGATAGCCTTCAACACTGGTCAGATCCGGATGATCCGCAAAACTCAACAACACATTGTTTTGGTGATAACGAACCGAAGTGATCGTCACAGGTGAAAACGTTTCATCTTGTTTAAGATAAAGAACTTTTTTGACTTTGAAACGCTTCTCAGGTTCATCGGTGATGATTTGCACCTTCACCTCGCCCTTGATGCCAAAGCCTCTTAATATTTTACCAACGCGTATTTTTTCACTCATGTTTTAAAAAAGGATGCATCGCATCCTAATAAGCCTCGAATTTGATCGAAATGCGTTTGTTCTCAACCCGCGTAGCAATCGCCATAACATTTCTTAAAGCCGTTGCCATGCTACCTTGACGACCAATCAAACGAGCCACATCTTCACTCTTTGCATACACATAAAGCAAGATTTCATTCTCATTCAAACTGGTCATTTCCTTAACACTCACGCTTTGTTTATCACTGACGATCGGTAGAACCAATTCCAATAAAGCTTTCTCAAGGTTCATGATTACTTACTGTTTTTTGAATCGTGGAATGCTTTTAAGACACCAGCTTCAGACAACAAATTACGAACGGTATCGGATGGTTGTGCACCATTGGATAACCATTTCAACGCTGCTTCTGAGTCAATTTTTACTTCAGCTGGTTTTGTACTTGGGTTGTAGTAACCGATGTTTTCAATGAAACGGCCATCACGTGGGTAACGTGAATCTGCAACGACGATACGGTAAAATGGATTTTGTTTAGCACCCATTCTCTTTAAACGAATTTTTACTGCCATAGGATCCTCCTCATGTTTTACTTCATTAGTATACTTGAAATAAAAGAACTGTCAAGGCTTTTAACTTGACAGTCAATAATTATTTTAATCCCGGAAATTGTTTGGACATCCGCTTCAACATCCGCATTTGTTCTTTCGCTTTTTCAAACTGGTTGATCAAGCGATTCACCTCGGTAACCGATGTCCCACTGCCCTTCGCAATCCGGTTCTTACGCGAAGCTCTAAGTAGACTTGGATCGTTGCGCTCTTCCTTGGTCATGCTATATATGATTGCTTTGTTTTTCTTGATCATCGCATTGGAATCTTGATCATTGACCTGACCCGCCAGCTGACTGGCTCCAGGAATCATCTTAAGCATGTTTTGTAAAGACCCCATCTTACTGAGTTGATTGAATTGCTCCAACATATCATCAAAGGTAAAGATGCCATCCATCATCCGCTGCATGCTGCGTTCACTGGCTTCCACATCGAGTTTCGATTGAGCTTGTTCAACCAAACTCATCAAGTCCCCCATACCGATCAAACGATTTGCCATACGATCGGGATAGAAGATATCCGTATCATCCAGCTTTTCACCCGTCCCAACCAATTTAACCGGTACACCGGTCATGGCTTTGACGGAAAGAACCGCACCGCCTTTGGCGTCCGCATCAAACTTCGTAACGATCAATCCACTTAATTTTAAAGTTTTATTAAACCCATCAGCCGTATGAATGACATCTTGACCACTCAAGGCATCAACCGTCAGTAAGACTTCATCCGGACGTAAGAAATCAAAGATGGACTTTAATTCTTGCATCAAAGCTTCATCAATCGCCAAACGACCTGCGGTATCCACCAAAATGGTATCGTAATCTTTGCCATTGATGTGCTTCATCGCAGCTTTAACAAGATTCAAAGCATTCTTTTCACTCTTATCGGCATAGACATCGACATTCGCTTGATGCCCAAGGATCTCCAATTGATCGATGGCCGCAGGTCGCGCTAAGTCCGCCGCTACTAGAATCGGTTTACGATCCTTCTTCTCTTTGAGATACTTCGCCAACTTAGCCGCACTGGTTGTTTTACCGGTACCTTGTAGACCCACGAAAAGTATGATCTTGCGTTGACCCTTTGGCCAATCAAAATCGGGTGTCTCAGGACCCAACAGTAAAACCAATTCATCATAGACCAACTTCATCAAAGCTTCATTGGGTTTCAATGAACTTAGAATCTTTTGGTTCAAAGCTTGATCATGAATCTTGGTTAAAAACTCATTAACGACCTTGGTGTTAACATCCGCGTCCAATAAAGCCAAACGAACATCGCTTAAAAGCGTATCCAGATGTTTGTCTGAAATACGATCTTGCTTGGTAATCTTTTTAAAGGTAGCGCTCAGCGCCTCGGTTAATTTATCAAACGCCATAAATCCTCCTATAAATAGTTTTCTTCCCGGCTTGGAAAGACAAATGTTTCAATATTCGCTAATGCAAGTGCTTCTTTATCCTGCAAATCACACTTCGCTTCTTCCAAACGTACGATCTTCAATTTAGGCTTGGTCACTGGATTCGATACCTTAAAGATTGTGCAACAATCCTCATAAGGGAGTATCGACGTCTCATACGTTTTAATCTTTTTAGCTTGATCAATGATTTCATTCTTCTCAAGACTCAATAAGGGTCTCAACATCAAGGCATCCACATCCGCTTCAATCGCATGCATACTTTGGAGCGTCTGACTTGCGACTTGACCTAGATTCTCACCGGTAACCAAGGCAAGACACTTGTTGTTTTC
>DHGC01000076.1:11201-11879 GCA_002402585.1 Erysipelotrichaceae bacterium UBA4808
GGTGCCGCAAAATGGATGCATTCCACTTCAACCCCTCTACGCATGATGTGATAAGCAGCTACCGGTGAATCGATGCCACCCGATAACAAGAGCAATGCTTTACCACCCACACCAATCGGAAAACCACCAGCACCTTCCACAACACGTGTGGAGATTGCAGCTTTTTCCATATCCACATCAATTTTAATTTTTAATTCTGGTTTATGCACATCGACTTTATGTTCGGTGTTTAACAAGATTGCTGTGGCAACAGAACGATTCAACGCATCCGAACTGTAAGGAAGATGTTTATCTTTACGATTCGTCATGACTTTGAATGTACATACTTCTTCTTTTTGCATCAAATGCAAACAGACTTGTGTGATCGTATCCATATCTGAATCGCACAAAACCACAGGACTGATTGAACGAATGCCAAAGACATGACGCATCAAATCCATCACTTTATCTTCTGGAGCACCATTCAACTCAACCATGATGCGATCGAAATGATTCTTGTACTTAACTTCTGGATAGGCTGCGAGTTGAGCCTTTAGATTCGCAATCAATTGTTTGACAAACAACTTACGATTCTTACCTTTATTGGAAAGCTCCCCAAAACGAATCAGGACGCGTTCTGCTTTAAATTCGACCATATTTTTTGATTCCTTCTTCCATGACTTCAATCAAACGCTTAGC
>DHGC01000099.1:0-18322 GCA_002402585.1 Erysipelotrichaceae bacterium UBA4808
ATTAAAAAAACGGCGAAAGCCGTTTTAGATTTTAGGGATACGCATTAGGATTTGTTCGCGTTTTGGACCATTGGAGACCAAACTGATGGGCACATTCAACATACGCTCCAAGGCATCCACATAAGCTTTACAGAGCTCAGGCAACTCATCGTAGTTACGGATTTGAGAGATGTCACTCATCCACCCTGGAAAGACTTCAAGGATTGGTTTACTGTTTTCCAAGCGTGTGATGTTTGGGAAATGCTCACGGCGTTTGCCATCGGTTTCATAAGCGACACAGACTGGAATTTCTTCCAAATAACCGAGGACATCCAAATTGGTCAGAACCAAATGGGTAGCGCCTTGAACTTGGCATCCATAACGGGTTGCGACAACATCAAACCAACCCATGCGACGTGGACGACCGGTTGTAGCCCCGAATTCACCAGCATCACCACCACGAATGCGGAGTGCTTGTGCTTCTTCACCAAAAATTTCAGAGACAAATGGACCCGCGCCTACACTACTGGAATAAGCTTTGGTTACGGCATAGACTTCATCGATGTGTTGTGGTAAGCCTGCACCAATCGGACCATAGAACGCCAACGTCGAACTGGAAGTCGAATATGGATAGATACCAAAGTCAGGATCACGAAGCGCACCCAATTGGCCTTCCATGAGAATGACTTTTTTCTCATCCACAGCGGTTTGGAAATACTTGACCGTATCGTGGACGAACGGTGCGATTTGTTCGCGATAAGCGATCAGCTCCGCAAAAACATCTTCCTTAACTAATGGCTCCGCATGATATAAATGCGTCAAAAGGACATTTTTAGCAGGTAGGATTCTGTCCAATTTAGCATCCAACCAAGCTTCATCAAATAATTCGGAGATTTGAAATCCAATCTTAGCATATTTATCAGAATAGAAAGGTGCGATACCACTCTTGGTCGACCCAAATTGAGCTTTACCTAAACGTTCTTCTTCAAGTTTATCAAAGAGAACATGATAACTCATGACGATTTGGGCACGATCTGAAACGATGATCTTCGGCATCGGAACACCTTTTTCCACGATCGCATTCAATTCTTTAATGAAAGCGGGGATATTCAATGCGACGCCATTGCCAATCACGTTGGTCACATGATTATAGAAAACGCCAGAAGGCAACATATGCAAAGCAAATTTACCATAGTCATTGATGATCGTATGACCGGCATTGTTTCCACCTTGGAAACGGACAACGATATCGGATTCCTTGGCGAAGACATCGGTAAGTTTACCCTTACCCTCATCGCCCCAATTTGCACCTACCACAGCTTTGATCATTTGTTTGCTCCTTTACATAAAATAAGGACAGCGTGTGCTGTCCGTTAGACACTTATAAAACTATCAAGAATCCCATTCAATGTCAATCACTCGCAAGCTTTTTTAGCAAGTGATCGGCCACATACAAGCCATGGGCTGCGGCTTGGGACAATGAACGTGTGAATCCAGCCCCATCTCCAATCGCATACAGATCTTTATACTTCAACAACTCAAAATCTTTGGTATCCGGACGCGCGGAATAATATTTACATTCAACCCCATAGAGTAAGGTATCCATGTTTGCCGTTCCTGGTGCGATCTTATCTAAAGCGAAGAGTGTCTCGATGATATTGTCGAGCTGACGCTTTGGCATGCACAGTGATAAATCGCCTGCTACTGCGCGCAAGGTTGGTTGAACCGTATTTTGAGCCAAACGCTTATCATCGGTTCTTCGTCCTTGCAAGAGATCACCTAAACGCTGAACCAAAACCGAACCACCACTAATCAGGTTGCCCAGATGTGCCACATGGCGTGCATAATCAATCGGATCGTTGAACGGTGTCGTGAACTTAATCGTAGAGAGTAATGCGAAGTTGGAATTATCTGTTTTCTTGGCTTCTTCCTTGAAGGCATGGCCATTGACCGTCAAGATGTCATTGGTATTCTCCATCACCACATGACCCCGTTCATTGAAACAGAACATGCGGGTGATATCCCCATATTGCTTACTTCTGAACCAAATCTTTGGCTCATAAATTATGGATGAGAAATGTTTCCAGACCGCATAGGGGAGCTCGATACGAACGCCGATATCGACTTGGTTGCTTATCAGTGAGATATTGTTTTTGTTACACCAAGCACTGAAGAAATGACTGCCAGCACGGCCAACCGCAAAGATGATCGCATTGGCTTGGAGTTCATGTTCAGCGTTCTTATGTTTATAATGAACGATCTTTTGTTCACCATCCACATCCAAGACTTCTGCTTGGGTGATGATTTGAACCCGTTCTTTGATCGTTTCGATGAGTTTGACCATGGTCTTGAAATTCGCATCCGTACCCAAATGCTTAACTTGAGCCTGCTGCATGTGAAGATCGTGTTGAAGACACAATGTCTTCAGTTCATCCGATGGTTGGAAACGTTCACTGGTCGCTCCATGTTTGATTAAAATCGAATCCGCTTGTTCAATATAGTTGTATACGGTTGGTTTTGGTAAGAGATCGGTCAACCAGCCACCGTATTCTGTAGAAATGATGTATTTACCATCTGAAAAGGCACCTGCACCCGCTAAACCTTCCATGACACCACAGGTTGGACAATTGATGCATGAAGGAACCTTACCTTCGATGATTGGGCAAAGACGACGTGTGATGTCTTGTCCCTTTTCTAATAAGATGATCTTCAGCTTAGGATTCTTTTCACTTAAGCGGTGGGCAGCCATTAAACCACTGATTCCACCCCCGATAATTATGACATCTACTTTTTTCATCACGAATCCTCCCGATTAACCATGCATAGTTTAGCTTAAATTAGAGTATGATTCAATGATGATTTGACAAGCCAAATTGAAAGCACCATAATATTGGCATGGGACAACACGTAAGCGCTCATTTGAGCTTTAAGAAGAATTTTCAAGGGACTTTGCATTTAGCTGAAGGGGAGATTGCCATTGGGGTGAATCCAAGTGAGGCTAAACCTTATGATCTATTACAAGGAGCTTTGGTTTCCTGTTTGCATTCAACTTTATTGGATATTTTGATCAAGAAACGGATTGAAATAGAAGGTGTCGAATATGAAGTTAAAGGTGAAAAGCGCGATGATGTGCCCACCATGCTTCAAGAAGTCGTCGTGACGGCTACTTTTGCATCGCACCCCAAAGCCGATCAAATCATTAAATCCATGGAACTTGCGTGCAAATACTGTTCGGTATACAATACCTTGGCACACGTTGCCAATATGAAAACCGAGGTCATCTTTAAAGAACATGAGCTTTAAAAGAATTAAGCGAAAAATCCGATATAAATTAAACCCAGCCCAACAAATAGCATTGAGCTTCGCACTTGTTATTCTCGTTGGGACTTTTTTGTTATCCTTGCCCATAAGCAATAAAATTGCAGGTACACCTTTGATTGATCACTTGTTCACCGTCGTCTCAGCTGTTTGTGTGACGGGTTTGACCACGGTCATCATTGTGAATCAATACACTCAATTTGGCTTGTGGGTCATATTGATCATCATTCAGATTGGTGGTCTAGGTCTAATGACCTTGATTGCATTGTTTGTTATTTTCTTATCCGGTAAGTTATCCATATCGAATCGCTTGGCCTTGAATGAGGCTGTGAATTATTTCGATCTTCATGATTTCAATCATTTCATTCGTTCCATCATGAAATATACCTTGTTTTTTGAAACCATTGGTTTCGTCCTCTTATCGTTCCGGTTCATACCGATCTTTGGTGTCAATCAAGGTTTGTTTACAGCTTTATTTACGGCTGTATCCGCATTCTGTAACGCTGGTTTGGATACACTGGGTGCTGTAAGCCTCCAAGCCTATGTCTCGGATCCTTTAGTTAACTTCACAGTTATGTTTCTAATCGTAGTCGGGGGCTTGGGCTTCGGTGTTTGGTTTGATATCTCACAAGGCAGCAAGTCGTTGTTGAAGGGTAAATACACCTTGAACTACATCATCAAACATTTCAAGGTTCACACCAAGATTGCGATTACCACATCACTAGCCTTGATTGCGACGGGCGCATTGATTATCTTCGTAGCTGAGTATGGAAATCCAACAACCATTGGTCTCTTGTCCTTACCGGATAAAATGATGTCATCACTCTTTCAATCTGTGACGACCCGTACAGCGGGTTTTGCCACATTGAATATGGGCTTGATGAAGAGTGCGAGTTTGTTTGTCATCATGATCTTGATGTTCATCGGGGGATCCCCAGGTGGTACAGCAGGGGGGATCAAAACGACAACCTTTGCGATCATGATTCTGATGATCACCGCCGAATTACGCGGACAAAAAGAATTGATTGTCTTCAATCGTAGGATACCACGTGAACACTTCAGGAAAGCGTTCGTTGTTGCATTTATGTTATTGGCGACGGTGACCTTGGGCATCATCTTCTTGAATCTGACGGAATCGTTCGATTTCTTGTCCATCAGTTTTGAAGCGGTATCTGCAATCGCAACCGTTGGATTGTCGATGGGCATCACTTCGGGCTTGAGTTCTGTAGGCAAAGTGATTATCATTCTATTGATGTATTTAGGACGTATTGGACCTTTAACCCTGATGTTGTCGGTCAATCGCAGTGGTCTAAGGAAAGGACATGAATTGAGTTATCCCGTTGGGGATATCTTGATTGGTTAAAAACATGAAACGTAAATCATTTGCTATTCTTGGCTTAGGGATCTTTGGATCGACGATGGCCAAGACATTAAGTGAATATGGATATGATGTCATTGGCATCGATACGGATATTTCCTGTGTCGATCGTGTCAGTGATTTCGTCACGCAAGCCGTTCAAGCGGATTTTACCGATATCGATCAACTGCGTTCCATTGGAGTCGAAGATGTGGATGTGGCCGTCATTGCGACCGGTAGTAAACTTGAAGCATCGGTCATGGCCGTTTTGCATCTCAAAGAGTTGGGTGTGCCTTTCATCATGGCCAAAGCCAAAAATAAAGTATACATGCAGATTCTATTGAAAGTAGGGGCAGATCGTGTCGTACGTCCTGAAAAAGAAATGGGTGAACGTGTTGCGAAGTCTTTGATGAGTCAAAACATCATCGATATGGTCGACATCGATGAAGACTATTCCATGATGGAATTATCCGCTCCTCATGATTGGGTTGGGAAATCACTGATCAAGCTCGATTTACGTGCTAAATTTGGTGTCAATGTGTTGGGTGTTCGTGAAACGCCGAATTCAAAATTGAACTTTGGAATCACAGCAGATTATGTGATTCATCAAGAAGATACTCTGCTTGTGATCGTGGATAATGACAAGTTTGAAGAACTTGAGTATCAAGGAAAGATTTAGAACAGATTTATCTGTTCTTTTTTAATGCATTGGTTGCTCATTTAGGGTGGCGGCTTTATAATTACTGTTATGAAAACAATACGCAAAATCGGAGTCGTCCTCAAAGAAGGGTGTGACATTGAAGGGGGTCAATTCGCCATTGATGCACTTCAGAAGCACATTACGATGGATGATGTCGTCCGTTTAGATGAGAAGCTTATAAAAGATCAAAATCCACTTTACTTAGATGCGGTCGTTGATTTGAATGAGCGTCTCAAGGCAAGTGTCAAAGAAGCTCATGATCAAGGTGAATTTCCTTTGGTATTTGGTGGTGACCATGCTTTAGCCATCGGTTCGATCACAGGTGTCGCACAAAAAGAGCATGCTGTTTTATGGATTGATGCGCATGGTGATTGCAATACAGAGGAATCCAGTGATTCAAAACGTATCCATGGCATGCCTTTGGCAGTGGTCCAAGGTTATGGGCATCCTTCGCTTACGTATTTAGTCGATCGTCCGATTGAAGCTAAGAACATCTTATTGGTGGGTATCCGTTCCTTGGATGATGCGGAAGAAGCCCTCATGAAACAGTGGGGGGTTCGTTGGTTAACGATGGAAGATATCCGCAGACAAGGACTTGAATGGATGCAAAGAGAAGTCATGGTCTTTGCGAAACAAGCTAAACATCTGCATGTCTCATTTGATTGTGATAGTATGGACCCCATGCACTTTCCAGGTGTGAATACACCAGTACGCGGCGGCTTTGTATCCCATGAAATCCTTCCTTTACTTGAAAATGTCTTAAGTCTCGATACGATCAGCTCAATGGATATCGTTGAATTCAATCCAACACGAGATCCGAATTTTGGTACGATGAACCTAATTCTTACAATCACCAAACTTTTGGAAACACAAGTCAGGAGGAACTAAAATGTCCTATATATGTGCCATTGATCAGGGAACGAGCAGTTCCAGAGCCATGTTGTTTGATGCGGATTTGAATGTCATCGCCAGTCATCAAGTATCAATCAAAGCTTTTTATCCAAATCCTGGTTGGGTCGAACAAGATCCACAAGAGATCATTGATTCTGTTATAACGGTCATTCGTGAAACTTTACGTGACGCCAAGCTTGATGCGAAGGATGTTTTAGCTTTTGCGATCACCAATCAACGTGAGACAACAATCGTTTGGGATAAAGCAACGGGCAAGGCAGTTTATCCTGCAATCGTATGGCAATCCCGACAGTCTTCCTTTTATTGCGAAGATTTGAAAACAAAGGGCTTTGAACCTTTTATCAAAAAGAAAACGGGTTTAGTTATTGATTCTTATTTCTCCGCAAGTAAGATTCGTTTTATCTTGGATGAGATTGAAAATGGTCAAGCGCGTGCTGAGGCAGGTGAACTTGCATTTGGAACCGTGGATACCTGGTTGGTCCATCATTTGTCCAAAGGGAAAGCTTTTGTGACGGACGTTACAAATGCATCGCGAACCTTGATGATGAATATTGAAAAATGTGAATGGGATCCCAAGCTCTTAGATATTTGGAATATTCCTTTGAATATGTTACCAAAGATTGTGGATACGGCAGGTTCATTGGCAGAATGTGATGCATCGTGGTTTGGCCATGCGATTCCGATTGCTTCTTTAGTTGGTGACCAACAAGCTGCTTTATTTGGCCAATTGTGTTTCGAAGCCGGTGATGTTAAGAATACCTATGGAACCGGTTGTTTCCTATTAATGAACACCGGCGATAAACGAATTGAGTCGAAGAATGGTTTATTGACCACGATCGCTTGGCGTCGCAATGGTAAGATCAATTATGCTTTAGAAGGTTCTGTCTTCATTGCAGGCGCTGCGATTCATTGGCTACGTGATGGCTTGCATTTCATTGAAAGCTCTTCGGAATGTGAAGATAAAGCCTTATCCGTTCCATCATCGGATGGTGTCGTCGTGGTACCGGCTTTTGTAGGCTTAGGTGCGCCGTATTGGCAAAGTGATGCCAAGGGTGCGATTTTTGGCTTAACACGAGGAACAACCGATGCACACATTGTTAGGGCGACCTTAGAATCGCTAGCTTTGCAGACCTATGATGTTGTTCAAGCGATGCAAGAAGATGCTTACATCAAGTTGACCAAACTCCAAGTCGATGGTGGGGCAAGCAAGAATGATTATTTGATGCAATACCAAGCCGGTATTCTGGATGTGGATGTCATTCGTCCGGCGATCTCTGAAACCACGGCCTTAGGTGCGTTCTTATTGGCTGGTTTGGCAGTTGGCATGTTTAAGGATGAACAAGAGCTTATGGCAAAGTGGCGGAGTGAAAGATTGTTTAAACCGCATATGTTAAAAACGGAACAAAATGATATCCTAGAACAGTGGAAACACGCAATCAAAGCGGTTTTGAAATTCAATGACCTTTAGTATGAATAAACATGACAAAATCTTGATCATTATGATCTTGATTTCGTCCTTACTCTTATATGGCACAATGGAATGGTTTGTACGAAGCACGACTTCGGATCAAACGGTTGCAGTTGTGAGTTATAAGGATAAAGAAATCTTACGTATCGATATGAAGATCGATGATACATACATCGTCCAAGGTACCTTGGGCGAAGTTTTCATCGAGGTCGAGAGTGGTCGTGTACGGGTTGAAAAAGAAACATCTCCCTATCATCTCTGTTCAATCCAAGGCTGGGTCCAATACGCCAATGTGCCGATTGTTTGTCTGCCTAATCACATCGTTGTGATGATTCAAAACAGTGAAGAAGATCCCAACGGAGAGGACAGTGTGATCCAATGAAACAACACAGTCCAACCCGACGTTTGACTTTGATTACCATGTTATTGGCGATGAGCATACTGATGCACATGATCGAGCCATCTTTACCCATCCCGATTCCGGGTGTGAAATTGGGTTTAGCCAACATCCTCGGTTTGATCACCCTGTTTCTCTTTGGCATAAAGTCGATGATCATGCTTAATTTCATGCGTGTCATCATCGCTTCCTTATTACGTGGCATCATCTTTGGGACCGGTTTCTGGTTATCCATGGGTGGGGTTTTTCTAAGTACCTTCATCACAATTGTTTTGTATCAAAAATCAAAACTCAGCCCAGTGGGCTTAAGTGTCGCATCCAGTGCATTTCATGGTTTGGGTCAGATTCTGGTCTTGATGTTCATCAATGATACGGTGATGATGATTTACTGGTTACCACTGCTTTGGTTTAGTTCCGTTCCAACAGGAATGGTTACAGGTGCCCTAAGTGCGCAAGTATTAAAACGTCTAAAAGTCTAAACAGTGTTCCACTGTTTTCTTTTTGAAGTATAATAGAGAAGGATTTTGAGGTGTTTATGACAATTAATCAATTATTTATGAAGTATTTAAAAGGATTGAGACTGAGAATGGCCTCACTTTTTGTTGTGGTCATCACGTATGTTTCACTAACGCTGATTTCACCACTCTTGTTTGCTTTCTTGATCGATAATGTCATCAATGGCGCTGCCATCGATGCTTCATGGTTGGTTTGGTACAGCAATCTCTTTGGAGGTGTGGATACCATTCGTAATCATTTGTGGTTGGCTGCTTTGATGATCATCGGCGTCAATCTCATCATTTTTATTTTGATGTATTTTAGAGGACATCTCAATGGTGTCATCAGTGAACGATTCGTGGAACGACTAAGGAATGACCTTTTTGAGCATCTTCAACTGATGCCTTATCATTCGCATATCAATGCGAAATCAGGAGATTTGATTCAACGTTGTACCTCAGATGTGGATACGATTCGCCGTTTCTTAGCCGGTCAGGTTTCAGAGTTGGTCTATGCCATCTCAATCGCAAGCATTGCGATGTTTATTTTGCTTCAAATCAATCTACGCTTGGCTTTGATCGCAATGATCACCTTACCAATCCTTGTGTTGTTTGCGTATTTCTTTTTCAAACGCATGCAAGCCATGTTTAAGGCAAGTGATGAGGCCGAAGGGGAACTCTCGACCGTCTTACAAGAAAACCTTTCAGGGACACGTGTGGTTAAAGCGTTCAATCGTGAAGTTCATGAACTTGCCAAGTTCGATGTGAAGAATCGCAACTATAAAAATCTAACGTACAAGTTGATTGAACTCTTGGGAATGTATTGGGCGACCAGTGATTTGGTTGTTTTGACACAAATTTTCATTGTTGTCATTTTTGGTATCTTTGCTGCTCAAAATGGCGAGATTACAGTTGGTCAGTTTTTTGTCTTCTTGTCATATGAATCGATGATTTTATGGCCAATTCGTAATGTTGGAAGAATCCTCTCGGATCTGGGTAAAATGTTGGTTTCACTCAAGCGTTTGAATGAAATCTTTGATGAACCGATTGAAGATTTGACAAGTGGGGATGTAGTGGATGTGAAAGGGGACATCATCTTCGATCATGTTCGTTTTCAATACCCGGACGGTCATGAGCCTGTTTTAAAAGATGTCAGCTTCACCATCAAAAAGGGTGAGACCGTCGCTATCCTTGGTCCTACAGGAAGTGGTAAATCGTCATTGGTGCATCTCTTAACGCGTCTCTATGAGTATACGGATGGATCCATCCAACTCAATGGGCATGAGCTTCGCACCATTCAGAAAGCACACATTCGTCAGAACATCGGGATTGTTTTACAAGAACCTTTCTTGTTTTCAAAAACGATCTTAGAGAACATTCGCGTTGCGAAACCACATGCGGATGAGAATGAAGTCAAACGTGCTGCAGAGATGGCATCGGTCAATCGTGTCATTCATGAATTTGATTTAGGCTATCGTACTTTGGTCGGTGAAAAGGGTGTGACCCTATCCGGTGGACAGAAACAACGGATTGCGATCGCACGTACGATTTTAAGTGATACACCAATCTTGATTTTTGATGACTCTTTATCTGCAGTGGATGCGCATACGGATGAACGTATTCGTACCGCTTTGAAAGATCGAGCACATGGTGTGACAACTTTGATCATCACACATCGTATTTTATCTGCTATGCAAGCTGATAAGATCATTGTTTTAGAGAACGGTGTTATTTCACAATTAGGTACGCACCAAAGTCTATTGGAAGAAGAAGGTTTGTATAAGCGCATCGCATGGATACAAAACCAAATGATTGAAGGAGGTGATTCGCTTGAGTGAGCATTTTGAGGAACAAGAGTTTAATACCGATCATTTAGATACCCACTTATGGCGTCGCATCCTGAAGCATTTCTTTAGTTATAAGAAAGATCTAACGATCATTTTCATTTCAATGGTATCGATGGCCATCATCGACATCATCTTTCCGTTCTTGAATAAAACAGCCATTGATTTCTTTGTCTTGGCCAATGGCGATTTGAAACAACTTCAACCTTTTGGGATTGCGTATATCGTCTTGATCATCTTGCAAGCGTTGGTCGTATACGTCTTTATCAAATTCACGGGAAAGATTGAGATGCAATTTGCCTATGATATTCGTAATCAAGCTTTCCGTAAACTTCAGGAACAATCTTTCGCTTACTTTGATAAGACCCCACAGGGTTGGATCATGGCGCGTTTGACCAGTGATATCGGTCGTTTGGCGGATATCGTATCCTGGTCGATCATCGACTTGGTCTGGGGCTTGACCTTGATTCTTGGGGTCAGCATCGTGATGTTGGTGGTCAATTGGAAATTGGCTTTGATGGTCTTGGTGGTCGTGCCATTCTTGGCGTATATCAGTATTGTTTTTCAAAAGAAGATTCTCAATCGTTATCGTTTGACGCGCAAGATTAATTCAAAGATCACCGCTGCTTACAGTGAAGGTATTTTGGGTGCCAAGACGACGAAGACGATGGGCTTGGAAGTTAAACAAAGCAATGATTTCAAGGCATTGACACAGGATATGAAGCGTCAGTCCGTAAAGGCTGCGATTCTATCCGCTGCCTTCATGCCCATGGTCATGGGCTTGGGAGCCTTCTCCAGTGCCATGCTTATTTGGCTGGGTGGTCAAGAAGTCTTGGTTGGGTCGTTGGCTTTTGGGACCTTGGTTCTGTTCACACAATATGCGGCACAGTTCTTTGAGCCTTTGCGTCAAATCGCTCGACTCTTGGCTGAGTTTCAAATGGCACAGGCATCGGCTGAACGTGTTTTAAGTCTACTCAATGCGGATATTGATTTGGTGGACCGTGCCGATGTCATCGCACGCTACGGAAGTATTTTGGATCCTAAAGAAACCGAATACGAAGCGATTCGTGGTGATGTGTCCTTTGAACATGTGGATTTCTACTATAAAAAAGAAGAACCGGTCCTAACAGATTTCAGTTTAGATGTTTTTGCAGGTCAGACCATCGCCTTGGTGGGTGAGACAGGAAGTGGGAAGAGTACGATTGTAAATCTGATCTGTCGCTTCTATGAGCCCAAAGCGGGACACATCAAAGTGGATGGCATCGATATTCAAGATCGTTCACTGGGTTGGCTACATAGCAATCTTGGTTATGTCTTACAAGCACCTCATCTATTTTCTGGTTCGATCATGGAAAACATTCGTTATGGGAAACTGAGTGCAAGTGAAGAAGAAGTTATTGAAGCCGCAAAACGTGTTTCTGCACATGACTTTATCATCCAAATGGAAGAAGGTTATCAAAGTGATGTTGGTGAAGGTGGAGGACGTCTCTCCACCGGTCAAAAGCAGTTGATCTCATTCGCTCGTGCAATCCTCGCAAACCCAAGCATCTTTATTTTGGATGAGGCGAGTTCAAGCATTGATACGGAAACCGAACACATCATTCAAACCGCGATTGAGTCGGTCCTTAAAGATAAGACAACCTTCATCATCGCCCATCGATTATCCACGATCGTCAATGCGGATCGTATCTTGTTGATTGATAAAGGGCGCATCGCTGAAGATGGCACCCATGCCAGTCTGATGCGTCTAAAAGGACAATACTATCGTTTATATACCAATCAGTTCAATGAAGAGCGTCAGAATGAACTCTTGAACATTAAAGAAACAAATGAAAGATGACAACTGTGATTTAATCCATCTCAATGGTGTCAAAGAAAAGCAAATTGAAATCATTGATGGTTTGACCATCAAATACCATGCGAATGGGAAAACGATATGGTCCAAAGGTTTGATGGTCAATAATCTGCCTGAAGGCTATTGGGAATGGTATCGTGTCGAGGGGACGCTAAAGCGTTCCGGTCACTTTGAAAAGGGTGAGCCTGTTGGTGAATGGATTACATACAATATGAAAGGTGATGTCCATAGAGTCACCCAACGTAAGAAATAGGGGAACGTGTATGCAATTGAATTTAAGTGAACTCATTGCGCTTCAAGCACAACTGGATGAGCGCATCATGGCGTTGCATCAGGAAGAGCGACACAACACGCGCATCAAACGCGTGCTAGCATTGATCGTGGAAATCAATGAGTTGGCTAACGAAACACGGTGTTTCAAGTATTGGTCACTCAAAGGTCCAAGCAGTGAAGATATTCTTTTGGAAGAGTTCAGTGATACCATGCATTTCGTGATTTCTTTGGGGATCGATCTTGGTTTGGATTCAATGATATTCTCTTCCAAAGAGGAAGATGTGAATCTGACCCAACTGTTCATCGATTGGATCAATGCCAGTACCGCTTTGGTAGACCACTTCAATCTCGAACATTTTAACGAGGTTGGTGCTTTGATGGCGACGATGGCCAAGGCGTTGAACTTTGATGAGAAAGCATGTATCGAAACCTATTATGCCAAGAATAAGACCAATCATATCCGTCAAAGTGAGGCGTATTAAGCTTGTTTGTAAGTTTGAGCTAGCGTATAATATTTTTCAAGTGAGGTTGAAACATGAGTGAAAAAGTAGTTGAAATTGAAAAGGCATATGGTGATTTGAATCTTGAATTAATGCAAGAATTCACCGATGCGAATGGGATTTCGGGGAATGAAAAGGCAGCGACCCGTGTCATGAAGAAATGGCTTGAAGGGGTCGCGGATGAATTTAGTTATGATAATTTAGGTTCCTTGATTGCGCTCAAAAAGGGCAGCGGTGATGGTGTCAAGTTGATGTTGGCGGGACACATTGATGAAATTGGGTTCGTCGTCCGTCATATCGATGACAAAGGCTTCTTAAAGATTGCGCCAGTTGGCGGATGGTGGGGACATGTGCTCTTATCACAAGCCCTGACGATCACAACACGGGATGGTCGTGAATACATGGGCATCGTCGGATCGAAGCCTCCGCATGGCATGCCTGCGGATGTTAGAAACAAGGTTATTGATGTTAAAGATATGTTTGTGGATTTAGGGGTTAAGGATAAGGCTGAGGTTGAATTGTTGGGCATTCGTCCAGGGGATATGGTTACGCCACGTTCTGATTTCAATGTCATGGCGAATCCAAACTATCTCGCTGCGAAAGCTTGGGATGATCGCATTGGTGCGATCATTGCGAGTGAAGTACTCTTGCGTTTAAAGAATGAAACACACAGTGCCGATGTCTATGCCGTCGGCACGGTTCAAGAAGAAGTGGGCCTGCGTGGTGCTAAAACGGCAACCTATGCCGTTAAACCGGATATTGGAATCGCATTGGATGTGACTTTGGCAAATGATATTCCAGGTGCTGAACCCGGTAGTAAAATGGGTGTCGGTGTGACAATTGCGATTCAAGATGGTTCCCATTTGGGTCATCGTGGTTTCATCAATTATCTCAGTGATTTGTCTAAGGAATTGAATTTGGATGTTCAATATGACCTCTTGTTAGCAGGAGGCACAGACTCGGGTGAAATGCATAAGGCCTTTGATGGCATCATCAATGTGACCTTGTCCATTCCTTCCCGTTACATTCATTCACATCGTGCTTTGATCCATCGTAAAGATGTGGTCGATACAATCACCTTGATTGTGGAATTTGCGAAACGTTTGGATCGCAATGTCTTGGAAAGCCTACGCGTCAGTAATCGATAAGAGTCACCTTCCTTTCGGGGAAGGTTTTTTCTGTTATAATAGTGGATATGAAGATTAAGAAATATGAACTTTTGATCGTTGCGGCGGTCGTAATGGCGGATGCTTTCAGTAAAGGCATCATCGTCCGAGTATTTGAATACGGTGAACGTATGGAAGTGATCAAAGATTTCTTTTGGCTGACCTATCTCAGAAACACGGGTGCAGCTTGGAGTATTCTTGAGGGTCAATTATGGTTTTTCATCTTGATCAGCTTGGTCGCGATGGCTGGGATGATCTGGTATTTTCTCAAGAGTGAACAACGTCAGATCATTCTTAGAGTGAGCTTGATGTTTCTATTTGCTGGAGCTTTGGGTAATTTTATGGATCGCTTGCTTCTGGGCTATGTCCGTGATTTCCTATCGTTTAAGATTTTTGGTTACTATTTTCCTGTCTTTAACATTGCGGACATCAGTCTCAATGTCGGAGTCGGTTTGTTGATATTGGATGCCTTGTTGGAAGGAAAGAGTGAACATGGAAAATTTTGAGTTTATTGTAAGTGAGGCGCAGAATGGTTTGCGTTTTGATAAGTTATGCGTCGAAATCTTACCAGAATTGTCACGAACACGAATTCAGGAATTGATTGAAAATGGTTTCATCACCATCAATGATCTTGAAGTCAAAGCGAATACAAAAGTTAAGATCAATGACATTATTTCCGCAGAATGGCCGGAAGATGAAGAATTAAAAGTCGAAGCCGAAGAAATGGATTTGGATGTGCTCTATGAAGACAGTGATTTGATTGTCGTCAATAAACCAAAAGGGATGGTTGTCCATCCGGGTGCAGGCAATCCAAATCATACGCTGGTCAATGGCTTATTAGCGCATTGTAAGGACCTCTCCGGCATCAATGGCGTTTTACGTCCTGGCATCGTTCATCGTATCGACAAGGATACGAGTGGTTGTCTGGTTGTGGCAAAAAATGATCTTGCCCATCAAAATTTGAGTGAGCAGTTGGCTAAACGAACCTTGAAACGGACGTATATCGCATTGGTTCACGGTGTCATTCAACACAATGTAGGAACCATCGAAGCTCCGATTGGTCGTGACAAGAGCGATCGTCAAAAGATGACGGTGACTTCTATGAACGCACGTCCTGCATTGACGCATTTTAAGGTCATGAAGCGTTACGAAGCGTATACCTTGGTTGAATGTCAACTGGATACAGGGAGAACCCATCAGATCCGCGTTCATTTCCAATACATCAATTTTCCCATCGTAGGGGACCCAAAATATTCCATCAAAAAGACGCTTGAGACACAAGGACAATGTCTCCATGCCCAGCGCATCGAGTTCATTCATCCACGTACACAAGAAGTCATGCAATTTGAGGCAGATATGCCTGAGGTTTTTAAGAACGTATTGGAGGAATTGGATAAGGCATGAATATCAAAGAATATTGGTTGTTTAAAGCAGCACACGTCTTGATTGAAAAATACGGTTATCAATTGATCGATGTCCGTCCAATTCAAGAAGAAATTTGGTTGAACAACCCTAAAAAAGAAGCTTATGGCTTAGTTCGACTCTCTTTGGCGAGTGGTTTCAACATTCAATCCATTGAAGAGCGTACACACAAAATCCGTGAAGCCATTGAACAGGTCATGAGTACCCAGCCTACTTTTTGGGATGTCCAAATCGATGATGAAGGAACACTTGAAGAAACCAATTCCGCTGGCATGCATTGTGTCATCAGCCCTGATGCACTAGATAATGGTTTCGTTCAACAATTTCCTGAATTGAAAGATGCGTTTGTAAAAGTCGAAGATCCCAATCAAGAATTGGAAGAAATCAAAGAAAAAATCAAAGCCATGCGTAAATCCAACAAACCCATGTCCTTAATCGAACAAGTTAAAAGTCTACCTCGTGGAACGATGGTCATCACAGCTTTGATCATAAGCATCACCATCTTACTGATGGGCATCCAATTCTTAGGTTATGATGTGTTCGCGGCCGCAATCTTTATTGGGGCATATTATAAAACTTTCGTTTTAGCAAACAATGAATATTGGCGTTTGCTTACGACAGGTTTCATTCATATCGATATCTTTCATGTGTTGATGAACTCGATCGCACTCATCAATATTGGAAGCTTTATTGAACGTTTATACGGAACCAAACGTTTCTTGATCATTTTGATCAATGGGATTTTCTTTGGGACCTTCTTCGTCTTTGCGGCTGAAGGCAACAATCTTGTCGTGGGCATCAGTGGAGGCTTATATGCTTTATTGGGTGTGATGTTGGTGTATTTGTATGAGAGTGGTTTGATGCGTCAACCCATGATACGTTCGCAAATCATGCGTATGGTGTTCATCAATGTCTTGATTAACTTTATCCCGCAAGTCAGTGTCTTGGGACACATGGGTGGATTGATCGTTGGGATCCTATTAGGGTTCATGTTGTCAAGAAAACCTTCTTGGGCTCCTTTACGTAAACATGGTTATCTTGCCTTGATTGTCTTGAGTATGGCGGTCGTAACCGTGGCTGCACAGAATCAGAATTATCTACCGCTCTATGGTCAAACCGATCAATGGGTTTTGGATATTGCGGAGGATGTGGGTTTAAAAGGATATAGCGAGATGATGGAAGAAAAGTTGTTTGATTATTATCAAGAGGTGGAACGATGAAAAGAGCCAATGCGATCAGTTGGGAGACCTACTTCATGGGCATTGCCCATTTGTCTGCATTGCGTTCAAAAGACCCCAACACACAAGTCGGGGCTGTCATTGTCGATCAAGAACATAAAGTTGTAAGCATTGGATACAATGGTTTCCCCAAGGGCTGTTCAGATGATGAATATCCATGGGAGAATGAAGGTTCCAGTTTAGAGACAAAGTATGTGTATGTCGTGCATGCGGAACTGAATGCGATCCTAAACAGTCCACGTTCAGTTAAAGGCTGTTCGATCTACGTGTCTTTATTTCCATGCCATGAATGTGCAAAGGCAATCATTCAATCTGGAATCCAAGAAATCGTTTATGAATCGGACAAATACGCTTCCAGCGAAAGTGTGCTTGCCAGCAAGCGGATGTTGGAGAGTGCGGGTGTCAAGATGGTTCAACTCACTAAAAAAGTTAAAGTCGAAGTCGTGGAGCTCTAAATGCGCTCCATTTTTTGTGTATTCTTGAAATGAAGTTTTGCGACTTCATGAAGCTTTTCAAATCCATATTGATCGACAAAACGTTGTGCAGCTTGATCAACCAGAGCACCTGACCCTTTGGGGAAGCTGAAACTGTATTGCTCTTCCATTTGCTTCCAAACAGCTAAAAAACGATCGCGTGCAATGATCGATGCACAGGCTACCGCAAGATATTTATTTTCTGCTTTGGTCTCGAACCGTAAGTGTTTAAAAACATCGTGTTCATCGTTAAGATATTTGAAATAGTTCATTGCTGGTGTGAATTGATCAATCACATTCAACGTAGGCGTGAACTTCAGTTTCGCAATCAGATGCTTATACGCTTGATTGTGAAGCTTAGCTTTAATGGCATTGAGATTGTTTGCTTTTTGAATCTGATTGTATTTCGTATTTTGAACGATCAACACACTGTAAGGCAAGAGCTCCATCAATTTCGGGGCAAGCTTCTGAATCATTTGATCATCAATGGCTTTTGAATCTTGAATGCCCAAGTCTTTGATCAATGCATAATGTTCATCATCCACATAACAAGCTGCTACGACAACTGGACCAAAATAATCACCCGTACCCACCTCATCACTTCCAGCGTGTGGGGTAAAGGATGGTTTTGCATTGGTGCCCATGAAGTCGATATCGGCACCCTGTATGACGACCTTACCAGACGTGTAGATACTGATTGTACATTCTGGTAAACGATAAAAAGCATCAATGTAGGGATTATTGACGGTACTGAGGTATTTTTTGTATTTCACCTTGAGCTTATTGATTTCAGCAGGTGTTAGTAAAGTGCTTTTCGTAGGCATCGATTCTAGTTTATCATAGTTTGTAATTAAACCCATAATCCAGTAAACTATTTGTGAGGTCCGTATGACAATTCCAGAAACATTTCATCCTTATTTCGATAT
>DHGC01000099.1:18374-38012 GCA_002402585.1 Erysipelotrichaceae bacterium UBA4808
GCTTCACCTTTAGCGCAAGCCTTGCCTTTGTACAAAGCAGATGAAGCTTTGTTAGCACTCCCCATCATTGGACCCTTTGTCAGTGTTCAAATCAATGGCTTATTGTGGTTCGTGATCGTTTTCATCCTTGTGAGTGTACTACTATTGTTGATGCGACCCATCTTTGCGGGTGTTGGTAAAGTACCGCTTCTAAAGGGTGTGAACCATGTTTTGGGTCTGGTCTTCGGTTTTCTTCAAGTCGCACTCTATAGCTTCTTGATTTATATTCTTCTTTTGACACCCTTGATCAAAAATGGTCAAGACGTTTTAGCAAACAGTCAACTCAGACACGTGGGTCCACTTTCAACTCAATTGACACAAAGTTTGAATCTTGAAGAAGTCAGTCTCTTGAAGATTTTCAATCCGGACTCCATGACCCTTGAAGATGAAGTAAAAATCAAACTTTGGCTAAGTGATCGTGACGTGGAAGTGATCCATCAGGATATCCTTCTCAAGATTATCAAACATGATCAACTTAGTGAAGACGAGATTGCAGTATTACGGGTTTGGCTCAATGGTTTTGCTTTGGGTGCGGATAAAATAAATGAACTGATTGAAGGTTTGAAATAACATGGTTTGGGACGTATTAGAGTATCCACTCATCTTAGATGAGATTGCACAGCATACACAATTTTCATTGTCTCGAAAAATGATTCTTGATTTAAAGCCAAGTTTCAAACCACTGTGGGTCAATCGTGAGAACAAACGCTCATTTGAAGCGATGGAACTCTTACGACTTCATGGACCCTGTCCAATGGCAGGGATGAAAGATATTCGTTTGACCCTTGAAAAAGCATCCAAAGACATGGTACTCGGGATGGATGAATTGATGGATGTGGCTGTCTTTGGCAGAGGTGTCCATTTAGCGAAGCAATATCACCAAAAAGCAGAAATCAAACTTGAAGCACTCAATGATCTTTTTGAATCCCTTCAAGAGCATGTGAAAGTATCACAAGCCATCGAAGCTTGTATCAGTCCAAATATTGAAATGATGGATCAAGCTTCTGCAAATCTTGCGCCGATTCGGCAGAAATTGCGCAGAGCCTTATCTGAACGCGATGGGGCTGTGCAAAGATTCATGCAGACGCATGCATCCAGTTTGGCCGACACTATCTCGACGATCCGTAACGATCGTGTCGTTGTCTTGATCAAAGCCAGTGATAAGAATAAAGTCGGTGGATTGATCCACGGCGAATCCGCATCGGGTTTATCTGCTTATGTGGAACCACCCGTGCTTTTGGAATTGAACAATCGCATCCAAGAAGCGCTTACCCAGGAACAGGAAGAGATCTTTGCAATCTGCAAAAGCTTGAGTGCATTGGTCAAACCCAACAGTGATGACTATTTACATGCCTTGGAAACCATGGCCTATCTCGATACTTATTTTGCACGTGCCTATTATGGAGAGAAGCACCAAGGTCGTACTGCTACCATCACCGAAGATAAGCAAATCTATCTCAAAGATGCACGTCATCCATTGATCGATGCGGAACATGTCGTAGCCAACACCTATCGCATGGATGATAAACATCCAATCCTGTTGATTACTGGACCGAATACAGGTGGTAAGACAGTCAGTTTGAAGATTGTTGGTTTGTTTACCTTGATGGCGTACAGTGGCATTCCAGTCTTGGCGGATGAAGCGGTTGTGCCAATGTTCGATCAGATCTTTGTGGATATCGGTGACGATCAATCCATTGTTCAAAGTTTATCCACCTTTTCAGCACATCTTTCCAAACTCGCTCAGTTGACCGATAAAGCAACAGCCAATTCTTTGGTGCTTTTAGACGAACTGGGTGGAGGTACCGATCCTCAAGAAGGGGAGAGTTTGGCCATTGCGGTTCTTGAATTTTTAAGACAAAAAGGGGTGAAGGTTATCGCCACAACCCATTATTCAAAACTTAAGGAATATGCTCTCATCCATCGGGATATTTTACTCGCATCGGTTCAATTTGACATGGAAGCCATGCGTCCTACCTTTAAGTACTTAGAAGGTATTGCCGGTCAATCCTTTGCCTTTGAAATCGCTGCGCGATTCAATCTAAATGCTAAGATCTTGGAACACGCCAAAGAATTGAAACGTGCGGCTAAATCTGAACTCGCCTTACTCCAAGAGCGTTTGGATCAGAAGATGCTTGAACTCAAACAATGGGAAGAAAAATTGGACTCAGCTCAGTCAGAACTGGACCAAGAACGCAATACCCTCAAACAAAAACTTTTGCAGTTTGAAGCACAAAAAGAAAAGAAACAAGCCGAACTTCAAGATGCTTTGGATGAACTTTACGAAGAAGCACAAATTGAAGCAGAAGTTATCCTCAGTGAGATGCGCTCGCAGGACCAACCCCTGCATACATTAATTGAAAAGAAGAAACAACTCTCTCAAAAACGACCGCAGGTTAAAACAGAAAAACCTCTAGAGAATATTGAAATTGGTCAATGGGTCAAGCTCAAGGCAACGAACCAACAAGGTAAAGTCATCCAACTCAAGAAAAAGGTTGTGGTGGTTATGATCAATGGGATTCGCATGGAAGTATCTCCAAGTCAATTGATGTTAGGAAATGCGCCGAAAGCTCAGAAATCCATCACCATTACACAAGAAACCGTCCCTACGGTACCGCTTGAGCTCAATGTGATCGGATATCGCGTTGAGGAAGCACTACCCATCGTCAGTCAATACATCGATCAATGTCTCCGTGCCAAGATGCCATTTGCACGCATCATCCATGGCCTTGGGACAGGTGCGCTCCGTCAAGCTGTTCATGGTTTATTAGCGAAACAAGAACGCATCGAAAGCTATCGTTTAGGTGGACAAGGTGAAGGTGGTGTCGGTGCCACCGTTGTCCAGTTCAAAGGTCAGACATGAGTCTTCAAGATAAATTAGCCAGCTTACCGATGGAGCCAGGTTGTTACATCATGAAGGACATTCATGGGCAGATCATTTATGTCGGTAAAGCCAAGAAACTGAAAAATCGCGTAAATAATTATTTTACCGGTGCCCATGATTATAAAACGACCAAGCTTGTCAGCTTGATTCATGATTTTGATATCATTGTTACGGATACGGAAAAAGAATCCCTGATCTTAGAAATCAATCTGATCAAGAAACATCGTCCACGCTTTAACATCATGTTTATGGACGATAAATCCTATCCTTACATCAAAATCACACAAGAAAAATATCCACGTTTAAGTGTCGTTCGTGAACTTAAAAAAGATAAAAAGGCCAATTATTATGGTCCTTTTCCCGATGCCAGTGCGGCCCATAACATGGCCACACTTCTAAATTCCATTTATCCATTGCGTAAATGTCGAAGCTTACCAAAAAAAGTATGCCTGTATTATCACTTGGGACAATGTCTGGGTCCGTGTGAGTTTCCAGTAGAAGAGAATATCTATCCCGATATGCTCAAAGAAATCATCCAAGTCCTCAAAGGCGATGACAAGGATTTACGGAAACGCTTGACAGCAGAGATGCAGAAGGCTACGGATGTCATGAATTATGAGAAAGCGATTGAGTATCGTGATGATCTAAGATCTCTAGATCACATCAATGATAAACAGAACGTTAATCAAGAAACACGCGCTGATCGTGATGCCTTCAATTACTATGAAAAAGATGGTGTTCTGACCATTGCGGCACTGATTGTTCGAGGTGGTCAGTTGATGGATCGCCATTTGGTCAGTGATATCCTCGTTGAAGATGCACAAGAGAGTTTTGAGCAATTCATCTTGCAATACTACGATAAACAAGTGAAGCCGAAAGAACTCCTACTTCCTTATGGCATGGATGTTCAAAATCTTGAGGAAATCTTAGCGACAAAAATTCATCAACCACAACGTGGTGAACGCCGTCAACTCATGGATCTGGTGTTGAAGAATGCGATGAATTATCATCGTCAATACGGCATGATGATCGAACGCAATCAAAGCAAGCAAGACAAAGCCTTGGAAGATTTGGGGTCTTTACTAAAATTAGAGGATGTGAGCACGATTGAGCTTGTCGATAACTCGCATACGCAAGGTCAATTGGCTACCGCAGCGGTTGTGGTATTCAAACAAGGTAAAGCCTTTAAACAAGATTATCGTATCTATCATCTGCATAACAATGCGGATGATGTGCGTAATATGGAAGAAGTCATCTACAGGCGTTATTTAAGAATGCTTAAGGAAAATAAACCTTTTCCAAGTGTATTGTTGGTAGATGGTGGCTTTCTACAAATTCAAGGGACACTGCGAAGCCTTGATGTATTAGATGTGAGTATTCCTGTCTTTGGCTTAGTTAAAGATGAGAAACATAAAACCTCAGCCTTGATGGATCGCAATGGAGATCGCATAGAATTGAAAGATTCCATTGAGACGTTCTACCTCTTGACACGCATGCAAGATGAAGTGCATCGTTTTGTCCTCTCCCAACATCAAAAGCGTCGTTCCAAGGCTCAAACGTATTCCGTTTTGGATGACATTGAAGGGGTTGGTCCCAAACGTAAACAGGCACTCCTCAAACGCTTTAAATCCGTCAAAGGTATTCTTGAAGCCAGTGAGGAACAGCTTAGTGAAGTGCTTGGACCTGCCTTGGCAAAAACGATCCAGCAGCGTATTCAAGCAAAACAAGAAATGGTATAATATTCACTATGACAATCGGTATCATTGATTCTGGCCTCGGTGGCTACAGCATCTTTCATGCATTACATCAAGCGTATCCCAATGTAGCTTTTCATTTTCTTGCGGACCAAAAAAATGCGCCATATGGAAACAAAACAGCTTTGGAGATTCAAACCATTGCGACTAAAAATATTCAATGGTTTATCGATCATGATATCCATGAGATTGTGATCGCCTGCAATACGATGAATGCAGTGGCACTTCCCATATTAAAAGAACGTTTTCCTTCAGTCCTCTTTCATGAAGTGGTGGAGCCAACAATTGAACAGATTCCTAACGATACCAAATCCATCTTGGTTGTGGCTACCAAACTCACCATCCAAAGTGAGATCTACACAAAAGCCCTGAGACAGCGTTTTCCAATGATGAAGATTCATGCGACCATCTTACCGGAATTGGTCAGTATGGTCGAAGGCATGCGCTCTCAAGAAGATATGCAAACTTACATCGGACAAATACTCAGTTTAGAGAGTTTAAGTGCCGATGCGCTGATTTTAGGCTGTACGCACTATCCTTTGGCACGTCCCGCGTTCAACCAAGTTTTCAAACAGAACATCTATGATTCCATTCAAGTCATGGTGCATCGGTTTAAAGATAAAGAACTCCTTGAAGGGGAAACCAAGTGTTTCACCACTAAAGATGCGATCTATGCGCACATTCAAGTCAAAGAACTCTTTCAAAGTGACGTTGAGTTTACTAAAATAGAGGTAGACCATGAAACAGATCCTCGTCGTTAGTGACACACATGGGCGTAACAGCGTCCATCAAGAATTACGCAATCTATATCCTAATGCGGATGCCTATCTTCATTGTGGTGATAGCGAAAGCCCAGCCAGTGAACTGGATGGTTTTGTATCGGTTAAAGGCAATAATGATGTGTACTTTGATTATCCGACACAAGTCATTCTTGATTTGGATGGGGTAAGAATCCTGCTCATTCATGGCCATCAGTATCCGATGTATCACATGGTGGAACGCTTGATCCAAAAAGCTAAAGAAGAGAAATGTCACTTGGTCTTATATGGTCATAGCCATACGTTCAAAGTGACCCGTGAAGAGGGCATCACCTTGGTCAATCCAGGTTCCATCCATCACAATCGTGATGCGAGTCTACCCAGCTATGCATTGATAACTTTAAACAAGGGTGAAATCACGGTGGAACGCAAAGAATATCCATGGCCGGAGAAGAAACGAAAGTGGTTTTGATTCTTGAACTTAAGTTTTAAATTTGGTAAGATGTAACAGCACATTGTCCTCGTAGCTCAGCTGGACAGAGCATGCGCCTTCTAAGCGCACGGTCGGGGGTTCGAGTCCCTCCGAGGACGCCATTTATTTACCCTTATAAAAAGGGTTTTTTTATGCCCTAAAGAAAAGCTCAATTCATATTGAGCTTAGAGTACGGAACCACAATGTTTACAAAAGCGAGCATCTTCATCATTGAGTGCTTGGCATTGACGACAACGAACTTTGATAACTTCTTTTGATTGAAGCGGCAAGTCGACTTCATCCAAGACATCGCTAAGCATACCACCAACTTGAGAAGAATAGGGTCTGAGATCTTCACGTGCTTGTTTAGGGTCTAAGATCAAACCAGATCCAGCTTTACCTAAGCGCGCAAAGGTCATGATGCCTTGGCCAATGATGATCAAGGTGAACCCAATAAAACCCGGTGCTATGAAGTTGAAGCCCATACGGAAGGGATCGCCTAAGACTGCAAAGGCAAAGACGGACAAGAAGGATATAAAACCAATGCCCGTAAGAATCAAACCAATTGTATAGTACGTTTTACGTTTTTGAGAGATCTCTGTCTTCATGCATTTTGCTTCTCCTCATCTTGAAAGTGGAGTTGGACACTGAAGCGAATGACTTTACGACCATCAGTGACGATATCACCAGGCGTGACACGGAGCAATTGATCCAAACTCTTATTGAGGTGATTCATCTCCAAACGGGAGACATAACCAATGACTTTATCTTGATGCGTGACTTGTGCGAGGTTCAACCCCTTTTTCTGCTTGTAGCTGAGTTTGAGTTCACTATCGGGTAGAAGCTTTTTTAGGATGCGTTGGCTACCGAACGATTCGATGCCAATGACACGTAATTCGTGCATGGTTTCAAAATCCAAGGTGTCGTTAAAAATCTTCGACGTAAAGAGACGATCGTCAGTTTGGTTTGCTTCTACAGCATCTTCATTTACTGTTGGCATGAAGATCGTGTCACCATCTGTATCAAGTTTATCTTCGTCTTTAAATGTGGGCATGATAAGGGTCTGTTCACCATCGTCATGCTTTGGGCGTGTGTTTGTAGTTTCATTGATTACGCTAAACGCTTTGGTCTCATGTTCATCGGTGAATAGGCTTGCTTGTGTCGCCGCTTCCATTGCTTCTTCAACCATTTCAAGCGGTGTATCGATGGTTTCTTCAATGGATATTGCACGATCATCAATATCTGCTTGGATAACGTTTAAGGCTTTTGTTTCACTGATGATTTCTTCGTTTATTTCAAGCTCGCTAACAGTTTCTTGAACAACAATTTTATTTTTCTTACCTTTAGGTTTCATCGCCAAGGGAAGTAAGAAGAGATAAAGACCAAGGGTCATGGTAAGGAAGGAAGCGCCGAGTAATAATCCTAATCTTAGGGTTTCTAAATCATCAAACAACATAAACGTGTCATAAGCAAGGTAGACACCACCCGCAGTCAGAGCTAAACCGACGATCACACTTAGAATTTTCATAAGTTTATTCTAACACAAGCATCTAACGATGCAAGCATGGACAAACTGTGGCATAATATTAAAGATGGAAGAAAATAGCTATCAAATACAGATTCAATTGATTGAACAAAAGATAAATGAACACGCTTATGAAGAAGCTTTGGCTTTGGTTTTAGAAGAACTAAGCATGCCCTATATCCCGAAGCTCTATCACGAGCGTTTTTTAAGTCTGTATGAGCACTTGAATCAGGTTATGAAAAGTTCAAAAGTTACGCAAGCATTTTACGATGATGAAGCATTGTTAAACTTATTGACTAAGGATGAACATGCTCAGCTTAAGGCTTTAGACCAACTCAGTCGTATGAATCTGAGAAACAAAAGTGATTTGATTCAATTGTTCTTTGATCGATTGAGCGATCCCATTCTATTAAGACTCTTGATTCGTATTCTCATCGAGCAACAACTCCATGATGAATTCATATGCAAAGATGAAGGTGTGGAATATCAAATCATTCCAGCATCCTTAGCTTTACCTGAAGAGGGGGATGGTTATCACGGTGCAGAACACTTAATCAAACTGTGGTGTGCGAAGAATCCATCCATGGAACGCTTATGTTTGGATCGATTGGTCTACATGGGTTTGGCGCAACTTCCACTCGTCTACGAGGAAGATGAAGGCGATGATCTCGCTTACGCCATCTTAGAAGATGTGGCTTCAAAACTGCTTGATCCTAGGGATTGGGAAAAGCTAAAAAGCCAATTATTTACAGGCGACAACGGCCTTAGCACTCATTAGTTGACAGTGCTAATAACTGTGTTATAATATACAAGCAACAAGGAGGTCCTTATGAAAACTACATGGACAATGATTGAAAAAACCAAAGGTGAATTACACGTCGAAATCGATGGTGAGAAATGGGAAACCGCTCAGAAGAAAGCGCTCAATAAGTTAGCGAAGAATGTACAGGTTCCTGGTTTTCGCAAGGGTAAGGCTCCTGAAGATATGGTCCGCAAACAAGTTACGGAACAAAACATCTTGATCGAAGCCGTTGAATCCATTGCACAAAGCGCATTGGAAGCAGGTTTGGATGAACAAAAATTGACACCGATCTCACGTCCTGAATTGGGCATTGATGCGGTAAGTAAAGAATCCGTAAATATGAAATTCACATTTGAAGTTTTAGGCGAAGTCAAATTGGGTGAATATAAGAACCTTGGTATCACCAAAGATATTCCAACCGTCACACCAGAAGAAATCGATGCCAAGTTGGAGGAATTGCGTGCGCAATTCGCTGAATTGGTTTTGAAAGAATCCGGCTTGGTTGAATTCAAGGATACAGCAGTCATTGATTTTGAAGGCTTTAAAGATGGGGTTGCGTTTGAAGGTGGCAAGGGTGAGAACTTCGCGCTTGAGATTGGTTCCGGATCATTCATACCTGGTTTCGAAGAAGCAATCATTGGTATGCAAAGTGGTGAAGAAAAAGACATCAATCTTACTTTCCCTGAAAACTATGGTGCAGAGCATTTGGCTGGACAAGACGTTGTCTTTAAGGTAAAAGTAAATGAAATCAAAGCGAAGCAATTACCAGCTTTGAGTGATGAATTCGCAAAAGAAGTGAATCACCATGATGTGGATACGCTTGAAGGTTTGAAGGCTCATTTTGAAGAAGAATTATTGGAAAACAAGCAAACCAAAGCAAACCAAGACTTCGACAACGCATTGTTGACGAAAGTCATTGAAGGCAGTGAAATCGATGTGCCTCAAGTTTTGATCGATGATGAAACGCAAACCATGATGGAAGACTTCTCGAATCGTTTGTCCCAACAAGGCTTCTCCTTGAAACAATACACTGAAATCACAGGTCAAAGCACGGATGATCTTCGCACGCAAATGCGCATTGATGCCGAAAGCAAGGTCAAAGTACGTTTGGTCTTGGATGCGGTCGCACAAGCGGAAGACATCAAAGTCTTGGCGGATGAAATCGAAAAAGAATACGTACAAATTGCCGAAGCATATCAAATGGATTTACCTAAGGTCAAGGAATTGGCTTCAGAAGCAACGATCGCTTACGATCTACGCTTACGTAAAGCTTATGACCTTATCCGTGAATCCAATCAATAGATAAGACGCTCAGCGTCTTATTCCTTCATAAGGAGGTTAAGATGGAGAAACTAGAATTAAATGTGCCTGTAATCGCAACGCGTGGCGTCCTGATCTTCCCAGGTCAAGATGTCATGATCGAAGTCGGACGGGATAAAAGCATCAATGCAGTAGAAGAAGCAATGGCTTACTTCGATGGCCAAGTGTTTATCGTAAGCCAAAAGGNNGACGATCCTAAAGTCAATGATCTCTTTTCAATGGGTACCTTGTGTAAGATCAAGACCATGAAAAAGAAAGAAGGCTTCTTACGAGTGACTTTCAGTGGTGTGCAACGTGCCAGCGTGATTCGTCTCAGTGATGATGAACGTATGTTATTTGCGACCATCAAACCTGAAGAAGACATCGTCGGTGACAGCTTGGAAGAAATGGCTTTGGTGCGTCAAATCGCCAAAGGCTTGGAACAAATCACCAACATTGGACAATCGTTCCCACCTGAAGTGTTCAGTCAATTGACCAAGGGTGTCAGTGCTGTCACTTTAGCGGATCAAGTGGCACAATATTTCCCGATGAATTTGGATGAACGCCAAGCGTTGTTGGAAGAATTGGTGCTCAACCAACGTTTATTGATGATCATTTCCAATCTCAAAAAAGAAAAAGAATTGACCAACATCGAACAAGGCATCAACGAAAAAGTTCGTGAACGCATCGAAGAAAATCAACGTGAGTATTACTTACGTGAAAAGCTTCGTGCAATCAAGGAAGAATTGGGCGATGTGCCGAACTCAACCGATGACATGGAAAGTCTACGTCGTTTGGTTGAAGACAATCCTTATCCTGAAAACATCAAGAAAAAGGCATTGGAAGAAATCCAGCGCTATGAAATGCTTCCAAGTTCATCGGGTGAGAGTGGCGTCATTCGAACGTATTTGGACTGGTTGCTCAATGTGCCTTGGTGGCAAGAGTCCCAAGACAATGAGGATTTGGTCGCAGTTCGTGCTGTTTTGGACAAGGATCACTTTGGGCTTGAAAAAGTCAAAGATCGAATCATGGAGTACTTGGCTGTTAAAACCATGACCAAGAGCCTGAATGCTCCGATTCTCTGTTTGGTAGGTCCTCCGGGGGTCGGTAAGACCTCCTTGGCGAAGTCCATTGCCAATGCTTTGAATCGTAACTTTGTGAAAGCATCCTTAGGGGGTGTGCGTGATGAAGCGGAGATCCGTGGTCACCGTCGTACCTACTTAGGATCTCTACCAGGAAGAATCATTCAATCCATGAAGAAAGCGGCTGTTGTCAATCCTGTCTTCTTGATTGATGAAATCGATAAGATGGCGAGTGATTACAAGGGCGATCCAAGTTCTGCGATGTTGGAGGTTTTGGATCCTGAGCAAAACGCAATGTTTTCCGATCACTATTTGGAAGAAGCGTATGATNNNCGTGACCGTTTGGAGATCATCAATCTGTCTTCGTATACCGAAGATGAGAAGGTGAACATCGCAACGGCGCACTTGATTCCAAAACAAGCCGCATTGAATGGTTTGAAACCGAAACAATTCAACATTGCCGATAAAGTCATCTTGCACATCATCCGTAACTATACGCGTGAAGCAGGTGTGCGTCAGTTGGAACGTCATATTGCGAACCTTTGCCGTAAATCCGTTCTAGCCATTCTTAAGGATGGCAAGAAGTCCATTACCGTCACCGATAAGTTGATGATGGAATGGATGGGTAAAGAAATCTTTGAATACGGTAAAAAAGAAAAAGATAATCAAGTCGGTGTCGTAACCGGTTTGGCCTATACCTCCTTCGGAGGGGATGTGCTTCCAGTAGAAGTCACAACCTTCGAAGGGAAGGGACGTTTGATCGTGACCGGTCAATTGGGCAGTGTCATGAAAGAATCCACTGAAATCGCTTTGGGTTATGTCAAATCCAATGCAAAGAAATACAACATCGATCCAAAGTTCTTTGAAGGCAATGACATCCACATCCACGTACCGGAAGGTGCTGTGCCTAAGGATGGCCCAAGTGCTGGGATCACCTTGACAACCGCTTTGGTTTCCGCTTTGACGCATCGTGAAGTCTATTCAGATTTGGCGATGACCGGTGAAGTGACCTTGCGTGGGAATGTCTTACCGATTGGTGGCTTGAAGGAGAAATCCTTGGCTGCACATCGTGTGGGCATCACCAAGATTTTGATTCCTAAGTTGAATATGAAGGATATGGATGATCTCCCAAAGATCGTCAAAGATGCGATTACCTTTGTGCCTGTTGAGTCCATGGAACAAGTCCTTAAGGAAGCTTTGGTGCACGAATGAATCTCTTTGTCACAGCCGAATTTCTGACGACAGCCGTTGAAAAGAAACAATTTCCCGAGACAAGCTTCCCAGAATTTGTCATGGCTGGACGAAGCAATGTAGGGAAGAGCTCTTTGATCAATGCCCTGACCCATCAGAAAGCCTTAGCTTACGTTGGTAAGCGTCCAGGTAAGACCCGATACATCAATTTCTATCAGATTCAAGAACGTTTGATGTTGGTGGATGTGCCCGGTTATGGCTATGCCCAACGCTCACGATCTGAAATGGTTCAGTATGGGAAAATGATGGATGACTACTTTGAACTGCGTAAGGTCAATGGGGTCATGTTGGTCATTGATTGCCGACATGGTTTGACGGAAGATGATGAGGATATGCGTGAATTCGTTGAATCCAAAGGCTTGCCGTTGTTGATTGTTGCGACTAAGTCGGACAAACTCAATCATTCAAAACGTTTGGCCATCAAAAAAGAGTTAAGTGAAACGTATAAACAGGATGTGATTCTCTTCTCATCCTTGAATAAATCCGGTCTCGAGGAAATCGAGAACTGGTGCAAGAAATACATTTAAGACAAGTTCATATGACTTGTCTTTTTTGTTTGCATTCTATTCAAGTATATGTTAATGTGATGTATATCACATATATATGTGAGGAGGTAAATAATGAAAAAGATGATTAGTACAGCACTTTTGCTTGTCTTGGTCTTAGCCGGCTGTTCAAGCGCACCAAAAGTGTACAATAACGGAACCTATGAAGGAACCGGTGAAGGGAAGAAGGGACCTGTCGTTGTCGCCGTAACTTTTGAGAACGATAAGATCACAACTGTTGAAGTCACAGCTCAAGAAGAGACACCTGAAATTGCGACGCTTGTATTCGAAAGCTTACCAGCTCAGATCGTTGAGCTTCAAGGGACTGAAGGTGTCGATACTTATGCAGGCGCTACCTACACACGTGATGCGATTATTACAGCTGTTGAACAAGCCATCGAACAAGCAAAAATTAAATAATACGCTAAGGTAGGCCATCGCTTACCTTTTCTATGAACTTTTAATGCAAACGTTGTGTAGCTGTACTAACGTGAAATATATCACTCATAATGTGATGAGACTATCCATGAAGAAGATCATGAGTTTGATGTTTTTCATTGTATTCGTATGATCCGCATGCGTAAAAACGCCCCAAATCAATCATGATGGGACGTTTAAAGGTGTCGGTGAAGGTAAGCAGGGACCCGTTGCAGTATCTGTGACTTTTATGAAAGATGAAGTCACAACGGTTGAAGTCACCGTTTAAGAAGAAACTCCGGATATCGTTCAAGTTGTTTTAGATGCCTTGCCTGAACAGATTGTAGAACGCTTGGTACGGACAAAGTCGATGTTTTTACGGGTTCAAGCTACACTTGTGATGCGGTCATCGCTGCTGTTGAACAGGCGATGGAGAATGCTCGTATTAATGACTAAGTTCAAAAGGATTACCGGATGGATCAAGCACCAAAAGTGCTTGGTCCTTTTTTGTGTAGGGGTAGTGATGTTTGATAAGCTTATTCTCGACATCAAGCATGAACTCAAGTGATGGGACTTGAAGACGTGCTAAAGCAAGTCCTGGCGCATTTATAGGAGTTTGGGGAACATTTCGACCATTCCAAAGGTTCAAGGCAATGTGATGATGATAACCCGCATAAGACATGAATAAAGCGGAATTTGGAAGATCAATTACCACATCCATGCCTAAGATCTCTGTAAAGAATTGTTTTGATTGCTCAAGTTCAGAGGCATGTAGGTGGAGATGACCAACGATGGTATCGGCTTCCATTTGTTCAAAATGTTCATTATTGGGATTGTTTGCTAGAACCGCATTGACATCCATCGGACCATTCTTACCAAGGATATCCAATTTGCCATGGATCCATGGCCACGTATCATCGGGTGTATCGGATGCGATTTCAATGCCATTGCCATCGGGATCGGCGAGATAGATCGCTTCTGATATGCCGTGATCACTTGCCCCTTGAACAGGTATTTTTTGATTGATGAAGTACTGAACAAGTTTAGCCAAGGCCTTGCGATTTGGAACCAAGAGTGCGACATGATACAAACCTGCAAAACGTTTGGGTCGTTGATCTGGTTCTTTGAGTTCTATTAATTCTATCAAAAGCTCACCTTTGGTATTACCAAGGCTGGCTTCAGTCGTGTTTTGGTGCAATATACTTAAGCCAAGGACTTTGGTATAGAAAACCAAAGATTGTTCTAAACTTGATACTTTGAGTTGTACATTTTTTATATGGGGAATTTCGTTTGCATGATAGTTTTTCATAATACTTTCCTTTTGTAAGTGAAATATAGCATAGTCAAGTATTCTTTTAAAGGAATATGCCCAGGCTCTTGTTTAACAAAGGGAGGCTTGCGTATAATGTAGGCAAAGGTGATTAACTATGAAACTCGATCATTATTTAAAGTCAAAATTGTCGATGTCGAAGCGACTACGCATTGCAGTGGCTTGTGCGGAGGATGAGGCTGTATTGACGGCTCTTTCGCAAGCAGCGGAAGAGGGTTGGATAGAAGCGTATTTATATGGGAATATGGCTCAGATCGAAGCGATTTTGGGTGACTTGAAACGGAGCTTCAAACTTCAGATATTTCACTGTGAAAATGCGGAAGAAGCGTGTGCTTCAGCGGTTCAAGCTGTTCATATGGGGGAAGCAGAGCTTCTCATGAAAGGCTTGGTGGATACCAGTATTTTTCTTAAAGCAGTATTAAATAAAGAATGGGGTATTCGCAAAGCAAATGTCTTATCGCATGTGACTGTTGCGTATGTTCCAAAACGCGATCATATTTATCTTATTTCCGATGCAGCCATGAACATCGCACCAGATTTGATGACGAAGAAAGCCATCATCGAAAACAGTGTTGAAGTAGCTCATGCCTTAGGTTTGACGGATCCCAAAGTAGCGGTATTATCTGCAGTTGAGAAGGTAAACCCAAGGATGCCTTCCAGCGTCGATGCGGCGGAACTATCGCTAATGGCAAAACGTGGTGAGATTATGGGATGTCAGGTTGATGGACCTTTTGCCTTGGACAATGCGGTGGATGAACAAGCGGCACATCACAAGGGGGTCACACATCCCAATGCCGGGCATGCGGATGTTTTAATTGTTCCAAATATTGAAGCTGGAAACATGCTTTTCAAAGCAATCACATTTCTAGCTTTTGGTGAAACAGCTGGCGTGGTCATGGGTGCGATAGCGCCTATCGTATTGACCTCACGCGCGGATAAATTCGAAGATAAGTATCACTCCATCTTATTGGCACATTTATTGAAAGGACAACACCATGGCTAGAATCATCATTTTGAATTTAGGTTCCACATCATCCAAAGGCGCTGTGTACGAAAATCTTGAGTGCTTAGATGAATTTACCTTACGTCATTCTGCAGAAGAACTGAAACCTTTTAAGCGTATCATGGAACAAGTCGATTTCAGACAAGCCTGTGTAGAAACTTGGCTTAGTGAACATCAATACCGATTAGAAGAAATGGATGTCTTCTGTGTACGAGGTGGCTTGGTCAAACCTTTACCCAGTGGCATCTATGAAGTCACGGATGAAATCGTTGATGAAGTCATGGTGGATAAATATGGTGCACACTCATCCAGTATCGGGATGGTCATTGGTCGTCGCTGGGCAAAGACCTATCAAAAGCCTGCTATCTTCGCCAATGCGCCAATTACGGATGAACTTCAAGAGGTGGCGCGTTTCACTGGTTTGAAGGGTGTTTATCGGAGATCTTTGTTTCATGCCTTGAACCAGAAACAAATCGCTTTGGAGTATGCCAAATCGGTTAATAAAAGTGTCAATGAACTCAATTTGATTGTTTGTCACTTGGGTGGTGGTTTTTCAGTAGGTGCTCATCGCAAGGGCAAAGTTGTTGATGTCTCGAATGCTTTGGATGGAGAAGGTCCTTTTTCACCAGAGCGAGCGGGGGCCCTTAGCAATTTCATTGTTTTGGATTTAGTTGAACAGATGCAAGACATTCCCGCGATCAAACGTATTTTGGGGGGTAAATCTGGCTTGATATCACACTTGGGTACCAATAGCATGATGGATGCCTTGAAAATGGCAGAAACAGATGCGTATGCTAAGCAAGTGATCGATGCGATGATTTATCAGATTACGAAAGAAGTCGGAGCGATGGCTGCGGTTTTAGAGGGGAAAGTTGACCAAATATTGATCACAGGTGGACTCGCCTATAATCAAAATTTTGTTCAGCGAATCATGAATAAACTGACTTGGATCCAGAATGTGAGTGTGTATCCAGGCGAAGATGAACTTTTTGCTTTAGCCAGTGCGGCGGTTCGCTTCATAAACCATGAAGAAGAACCTGGTTTTTACTAAAATTTCACCTGAAAACGCTTTCAATAATTGTGAGATTTGATATACTTTAAGTATCAGTAGAAAGGTCGTTGAATCGTTATGCTCATGATTGTCACACATCACAAGCAAAGCAATCTGTCTGACAGTCGTTTTTTAGGGTAACTAAGAGCGGCTTTTCTTTTGGAGGAAAAACACAATGAATAAATTTGATTACATGCAGAAGTATGGGTATGAGCAAGTCATTTACATGCATGACCGCTATTCTGGACTAAAAGGAATCATTTGCATCCATAACACAACTTTGGGACCTGCTTTGGGTGGAACCCGTGTATGGGAATATGAAACCGAAGAAGATGCGGTCTATGATGTCATGCGTTTGGCACGTGGAATGACCAAGAAAGCTGCATGTGCTGGATTGAATCTTGGTGGTGGCAAAGCGGTCATCATCGGAAACTCAAAACAATTGCGTAAGGATACCGTTCGCCGTGAAGCGTTCTGGAGAGCCTTCGGTCGTTATGTCGAGTCCTTGGGTGGACGCTATATCACAGCTGAAGATGTTGGGACGACACCAGATGATATGAGTTTGGTTCGTATGGAAACAAATCATGTCTTGGGCTTGCCAACGACCTCGGGAGATCCTTCACCATTTACGGCTTATGGTGTTTATAAAGGCATCAAGGCGTGTCTTAAGGAAACCTTGGGATCTTCCAAATTGGAAGGTGTATGTGTGGCAATTTCTGGTGTCGGCCATGTTGGAGCAGCGTTGTGTGATCTGCTCCATGAAGAGGGTGCGATTTTGACCATTGCGGATATCGATGAAGAAAGCGTCAAACGTGTTCAAGAAAAGACAGGTGCTAGGGTTGTTTCACCGCACGAGATCTACGATGTGGATTGCACTGTCTTCTCACCGTGTGCATTAGGGGCTGTCATCAATGATGATACCTTGGGACGATTGAAGGCGAAGATCATTGCAGGTGCTGCCAACAATGTCTTAAGTGATAGTGAAATCCATGGGACAAAGCTTCATGAAATGGGGTTGATCTATGCGCCGGATTATGTCATCAACGCTGGTGGCTTGATCAATGTTTATCAAGAGAAAATCGGGTATAACAGAGAGGCTTCCATGCGTGCAATCGATCAGATTTATGATCGCGTACGTGAGATCATCGTTGAATCGAAGACAACGAATACGCCGACTTATTTGGTTGCGGATCGGATGGCTGAACGTCGCATTGAAATGATGCGCAACATCAACTCGATCCATATTCCGAATGAGTGAGGTCTTGATCATCAGTGGTGCTTATGGGGTAGGTAAAAGTGAGTTTGCCTGTCAATGGGCACTGCGCAATGCGCCGTGTGTCTTAGCGGACATCGATGTGATCAATCCCTATTTCAGACCACGTGAATTAACGGCATGGTTTGAAGAGAGAGGCATTAAGATCATTGGGTCCTCCATTAAAAACCATACCAATCAGGATTTTCCGGCATTGAGTGGTGATTTAGGTCCTGCGCTTTCCGGGCAATTGCCCTTGATCATCGATTGTGCCGGCAGTGCACATGGCTTAAGGCCCTTAGCGGGTTTTAAAGAAGCTTTAAAAACGACGAAACTTTACTTGGTCGTGAATAAATATCGCAGTGATGCCTGGGGTGATGCGGTGCTTGAGACGATGGAGACATTCAGTCATTTTCTTGGGATTCCGCTTGCGGGCATCATCAATAATTCGCATTTGTTGGATGAGACGACAGAAGAAATGTTAATGGAAGCACATCAAGAATGTCTAGCCTTATGTGAGCAATGGCAAGTGCCCTTGATCGCGACGGTTCTAACCAAGCGCTTCGCTTATCTACAAGATAAGATAAGTAATGCGATGGTGTATGAAGAACTGTTGTTACGGCAGACATGGATGATAAAGGAGACCTTATGAGAGGTGAAGTACTGTTCAATACGGATCGCTGCAAAGGCTGCAGCCTATGCGTGCAAGCGTGTCCGGTGCACATCTTGGCATTGGATACAACCCTTGTGAATGCGGTGGGGTATAATCCAGCGTATTGTTTTGATATGAGTAAATGCATCGCATGCACGAATTGTGCGACGATGTGTCCCGATACCGTAATCACGGTCAAGAGGTTGGATGTATGAGCAAAGTGTTGATGAAGGGCAATGAAGCGATTGCCCAGGCTGCGATTGCGGCAGGATGCAATGCCTTCTTTGGGTATCCCATCACACCGCAGAATGAATTGATTGAATACATGTCGAAGTACATGCCTGAAAAGGGTGCTTTTGTGCAAGCGGAAAGTGAATTGGCAGCGATTAATATGGTTTATGGTGCATCTGCCGCTGGTGCGCGTGCGATGACGTCATCGTCATCACCAGGTTTGGCACTTAAGCAAGAGGGTATTTCGTATTGTGCGGGGGCAGAACTCCCTGCGGTCATCGTCAGTGTCAGTCGAGGCGGTCCAGGTTTGGGTGGAATTTTACCGGCTCAAGGGGATTACAATCAAGCCACACGGGGTGGAGGCAATGGAGACTATAAAGTCATCGTCTTAGCTCCGAATGGGGTACAAGAAGCCACGGAAATGGTTCGTAAAGCCTTCTATTTGGCGGATACCTATCGTAATCCCGTCATCGTGTTGGCGGATGGGGTCATTGGTCAAATGATGGAGCCGGTTGAAATCAATACGGAACCATTGCCATTGATGGATAAACCTTGGGCGAGTGATGGTAATCTTTCAAGAGGTCATCGCAATGTGGTGAATTCTTTGTTTCTAAACCCAGTGGAGTTGGAGAAACACAATCTGGATCTAAGAGCGAAATACGATTTGATTGAGCAAAAAGAAGTGGACTATGAGCTCAGTCATGGTGAAGATGCGGAAGTGATGTTTGTGGCCTATGGGACACCATCGCGTATTGTTAAAGCAGCGATTGAGAATCTAAAAGCGGAAGGCATCCATGCTTGTTTGTTTAGACCCAAGACCTTGTATCCTTTCCCATATAAAGCATTGAAAGAAGCTGCACAGGGGAAAAAGTTCGTCTTATGTGCAGAACTATCCATGGGTCAAATGATCCAAGATGTTCGTTTGAGTTTGGAAGGCAGTGTACCGGTACACTTTTATGGTCGTGCTGGTGGCATCGTCTTTGAACCAAAAGAACTTGTCAATGCGGTTAAAGACCATTTAGGAGGACGCTAAGATGACTGTCGTATTTCAAAAAACCAAGGGGTTGACCGATGCGCCATTCAGTTATTGCCCTGGATGTACGCATGGCATCATTCATCGTTTGGTTGCGGAGTGTTTAGAAGAATTGGATCTCTTGGACCGTAGTGTTGCGATCGCATCCGTAGGATGTTCCGTCATGAGCTATGAATACTTCAATTGTGATGCGATTCAAGCGGCGCACGGACGTGCACCAGCGGTAGCAACAGGGGTCAAACGCGTCCATCCTGAGAA
>DHGC01000039.1:0-235 GCA_002402585.1 Erysipelotrichaceae bacterium UBA4808
CCAACATGAAGAAAAACATTATTCGTATCGCCTTAGCATCCCTCTTATTCGTCGCATCCATAACCGCATACAACTATTTCACACGTCAAGGTAATGAAGGATCTAAAGAAGTTCAGATTATCATTCAAGTCGACCAAGCCGATCAAGATTTGATTGTATTGGATGTGACAAAACGAACCGACGATGAAATGCTTGGGACATTTCTTGAGACTGTTCTAGAAGAAGAAGGACTGGA
>DHGC01000039.1:303-29158 GCA_002402585.1 Erysipelotrichaceae bacterium UBA4808
GACAAAGATATTTTTATCTTTGACTTCACTTCGAGTTATTAATCATGTTTACTGTCCGTAAACTTGTTCTACTTTCCCTATTCGCCGCTTCAGCTCTTGCCTTGCAAGTCAGTTTGTCATTTCTTCCCAATGTGGAATTGGTGACCTTGTGGTTCTTGTTGTTGGGCTGTGCACTGACTTTCAAAGAAAGCCTTGTGATTGTCTTTGTGTTCAGTACCCTGGAAGCTTTGGTCTGGGGCTTTGGGGATTGGGTGGTGGCTTATTTATGGATTTGGGCACTGTGGATTTTCATCGTTCAAATAATGAAGCCACTTATTAAGGACAAGAGTCATCTCTGGGCGTTGCTGGGAGCGTTCTATGGCTTTGCCTTTGGTTTCTTATTCTCAATTCAACATGCATTATTGTATGGGTTTAATATGGGTGTGATTTACTGGATTCGGGGCATTAGTTTTGACATTATTCACGCATTCTCGAATTATAGTCTTATACTAATTTTGTATAAGCCTTTATCGAGTTTATTGAGCAAGTTGCTCGGAAAGTGGGGATAAGATGCCAGTAACTACCAAAACAGGCGATCGTGGAACGACTGCCATTAAGAATGGACGTGTATTAAAGAATGATCCCATCATTGAAGCGCTTGGCAACATTGATGAGTGCAGTAGTTTGATCATCCATATGCAAGCTGAATTGGGCTTGGATAAAGAGCCTTGGGCTAAGATCGTACGAGAACTCTATGCGATTGCTGGCTATGTCTCTCGTTATCAAAGTGAGATTGATTTAGATTTAGCGATCAAGCGTTTGGAAGAAACCATTGAAGCCAAACAAGGTCACTATGCCAACTTCATCTATCCGTTTGATGATCGTAGAGCCGCATTCTTACACTATGTTCGTACCGTTGTAAGACGTGCTGAGCGTTCGTTGGTGACGGTTCATGAAACTCAAGCCATTGATGCGAGAGTGTTCCAATATATCAATCGTTTATCGGATTATATCTTTGTTCAAGAATTGGTCTAGTTTTTGGACAGATGATGAGATTTCATCATGTAAATCATTTTCAGGAAAGAATTCTACTGTCCTATGGTAGAATGGAAATTACTTAAAGGGGAATTTTTATGAGCTATACACAATCCACAATAACAAAATTGAATGCGGATATCCGTAGTCACTTCCATCATATCTTCACTATCGAAGATGGTTTTAAATTGACGCACAGTGGTGTCAGCCGTTTAGTAATGTTGGATCGTTACTCACAAAAAGACCGTAGTTTAAAGACTTTGGGTGTCGATGATGTTGTCGTTACCATCGTTAAAGAAGATCCAAAGTTCCCATCACGCGGGATTGGTCAAGTCATTGAAATCAATCGCGAAGAAGAATGGGTCAAGATTCAATTAGAAGAGGAGTTCAGAGCTTCATTGGAAGATGAAACCGAAGCTTTGACTGGAATCATCCGTCGTCCTTTTAAACAAATCGATAAACCTTTAGAAATCTATTATGAGCAAATCGCGAAACGTGTTGGTAAGTCCTTGGCTTCCACGGAACAAACCGATATTCTGAAGGATCAATACAGTCAGCTTTTCGCTGAAGAATTAGCCGAGATGAATGTCATTCCTGCTGGTCGCGTCCTTTATGGAGCTGGTAGTCAGACACAAGTCACTTACTTCAATTGTTTCGTTATGCCTTTCATTCATGATTCTCGTGGTGGAATATCCAATCACCGTAAAGAAGTCATGGAGATCATGTCCCGTGGTGGTGGTGTTGGGACCAATGGTTCGACATTGCGTCCAAAAGCAGCCCCTGCAAAGGGTGTTGGTGGTAAATCCAGTGGTGCGGTTAGTTGGTTGAATGACATTGCGAACCTAACCCATTTAGTTGAACAAGGCGGTTCACGTCGTGGTGCCCAAATGATCATGTTGGCAGATTGGCATCCAGACATCATTGAGTTCATTATTTCTAAGATGCAGAATCCAAGAGTTCTCAAATGGTTGATGGAGAATTCCAAAGATGATCAGATTCGTCATGAAGCGGAGCGTAAACTCAAGTTCTTACCTCTATCACGCATTGAACGTGAGATCTACGAATCTTTAGCAGAAAACAAGCACGTCCCCGTACATGTCTCTGATTATGCGCGTGAACGTTTAGCGGATGGTGGCACCCTTAATGTCGTCAATCCTGAATTCTTATCGGGGGCAAACATCTCTGTCACCTTGACACGTGATTTCATGAATGCGGTCAAAGTAGATGGAATGTTTGAACTTCGTTTCCCGGATTTAGAAAATTATACAAAGGAACAAAAAGAAGTTTATGATCGCCATTGGCATGAAATCGGTGATGTACGCGATTGGGTCAAGATGGGTTATCCTGTTAAGGTCTATCGTTCCATTCGTGCACGTGATTTGTGGGATCTCATCAGTTTCTGTGCAACGTATTCCGCAGAGCCTGGTATCTTCTTCATCGATAATGCGAATGATATGACCAATGCGAAAGCCTATGGTCAAAAAGTTGTCGCTACGAACCCTTGTGGTGAACAACCCCTCGCTCCTTATTCCGTTTGTAACTTAGCCGCCATCAATCTCGCGAACTTTGTGGATCGTAAGAGTGGTGAGGTCTTATACGATAAGTTGAGTCGTACGGTTGCCTTAACGGTCCGTATGCAGGACAATGTCATCGATGACACACCTTACTTCTTAGAACCCAATCGTGAACAAGCGCTTGGTGAACGTCGTATCGGTTTAGGTGTCATGGGCTTACATGATTTATTGATTTGGGCAGGCAAACGTTATGGTTCCGTCGATTCAATCAATACCATTGATGAAGTATTCCGCGTCATTGCGGAGACTGCTTATATGACTTCTGTCGAGTTGGCTAAAGAAAAAGGTTCATTCCCATTCTTAACCAGTCGCGAAGCTTTTATCAACACTGGTTACATGCGTACGATGAACGATGATGTTCGTCAAGCTGTACTCGATCATGGTATCCGCAACTCACACCTCTTAACGATTGCGCCAACTGGTTCAACCGGAACCATGGTGGGTGTATCGACAGGCTTGGAACCTTACTTCTCCTTCTCTTACTTTAGAAGTGGACGATTAGGTAAATACATTGAAGTGAATGCTAAGATCGTAGAAGACTGGTTGGAATTCCATCCAGAATATACAAAAGAAACTTTACCGGATATCTTCGTCAGTGCCATGGAACTCTCCCCGGAGGAACATGCGGATACACAGTGTGCGATTCAACGTTGGATTGATTCCTCCATCTCGAAGACCGTCAACGCCCCTCGTGGTTTCTCGGTTCGGCAGGTTCAGAAGATTTACGAACGTTTGTATGATGGCAAAGCGAAGGGTGGAACCGTGTATGTCGATGGTTCTCGTGACAGTCAAGTTCTCTCATTAACCAACGATGAGGATGCGAACTGGGCGCAAATGGATATCGTACATGACTTTGGCATCAACGTTAAAGAAAAACAAGTTGATGAAAAGAAAACAGACTTGCGTGCCGATCGTCAAGATCGAAACATTGGTGTTGAAGTTGGGGATATCTGTCCAATCTGCTTAGAAGGTACCGTTGAAGAAATGGGTGGATGTAACACCTGTACCAACTGTAATGCTCAATTGAAATGTGGTTTATAGGAAATTCTACGGAATTTCCTTTTCTTAACACTTTCGTCACATTTTAGGCCTATGCTTTGGTCGTGAATCAAGGGAGGTCCCTATGAAAAAGATACTTGGCTTAGCGCTAATCGTTCTTATATTGCTTTTTGCGTCATTCAAATTTAATGAATATCAAAAGAATACTGTATTTTCAAGCTTAAATGATGACACTGTATTAAAAGGTGAGATTAGTGACCTAAGGTCAATGTTGGATGTCCTTTATCAAGATGAATACAATGCAAAGTCCACCTATGAAGAAATCGTCGACAAATTTGGTTCTAATCTTCTCTATAACAATCTAATTCAAGCGGAAGCTCAGCACATGAATGCATTAGAGCGTGTCTATGCTCGTTTTGATATACAAGTTCCTGATATGGTTACTAAAACACCCAATCTACCAGACAATCTACTCGAAACCTATACCCTAGGTAAACAAGCAGAAGAAGCGAATATTGCTTTATATGAAAAGTATTTGGATAAAGATTTGCTAGATGATGTGCGGTTTACATTTGAACGATTGATGAATGCCTCTTACCATCATCTAGACGCCTTCAATCAAACAATCGCATATGATGGTAATCTCGATGCGTTTGCTGGCATGCGTCAGGGCGGTATGCGTGGGCGAAATTATAGAAGTCGTCCATAGACATTATTAAAAATCCTGCTGGGAATTATTAACCCTGCAGGATTTTATATTTCTTCAATGAAGTGTTGATCATATTTATTCCAATATCCCCAATAAGTGAGATCCTGAGCGTCAAAGTTCAGTTGATACATGCGAAATGTGACGGGAATGTTTTTGGGTTGCCATTGTTCTACAAACGAATATTTGTATTCCATCCCTAGCTTTTTCATTACTTTTCCACTATTAGGATTATGAATATCATGCGTGGAAGTGATGAAGGTATAACCAGCATTTTTAATTTCTTCTAAGACGGCTTGCGATGCCTCTAAGGCAAAGCCTTTATGCCAATGCTCTTTCATGAGCGCATAACCAAAATCATGTGCTTCATCATTAGATAACCAAACATACCCAATGGCTTGGTTATTCTCTTTTAGACAGATTGCATATCGAAAAGAATGACCTTTAGCGTATTCATCTAAGAAGCGTTCCTTTAAAAAAGTCTCCGCTTCTTCCATATTCTTCACAGGATACCAAGGTAAAAAGGTATTCACTCCTTCGTCTCTTAGAAGCTTGAATAAAGCTTCTAGGTCATTCTCAATAAAGTGTCGAAGCATCAATCTTTGCGTAACGAGTAGCGGATTACTTTTAATAGGCATATCATTCTCCCTGAAGTAGAAAACCCGAAGCATGTAATGTCTCGGGTTGATTATCTTAATCGCGATTACGCATGTGTGGGAATAAGATGACTTCACGAATGGTTTCACTGTTTGTAAGCAACATCACCAAGCGGTCGATCCCAATACCCAAACCACCCGTAGGAGGCATGCCGTATTCCAATGCTTCTACGAAATCCACATCCATTTCATTGGCTTCGTCATTACCCATATCTTTTTCAAGCATTTGTGCTTCGAAACGTTCACGTTGATCGATGGGATCATTCAGTTCCGAGAATGCATTCGCATACTCACGGCCATCGATAAAGAGTTCAAAACGATCGGTGAATCGTTCATCTTTTGCATTCTTCTTTGCAAGAGGTGAAATTTCAATCGGATGACCGTATACGAATGTTGGCTGAATCATCTTCGCTTCTGCATAGTGTTCAAAGAAGAGATTCAAAATATGTCCGAATGAATGTTGGTGCTTAAGGACTTCGATGTGATGTTTCTTGGCGACAGCCAATGCTTCTTCCAGTGAGTTGATTTCAAAGAAATTAACACCACATGCCTCATTGACCGCATCCACCATGTGGACACGACGATAAGGACCTTTCAATTCGATGGTCTTATCCAACCATGGAATCGTCGTTGTCTTCAAGGTCTCCATTGCGACGGACTCAATACAATTTTCGATGACTTCCATCATACCTTCCATATCTGAATACGCAATATAAGCTTCAACCGTTGTGAATTCAGGATTATGCTTTGGACTCATGCCTTCATTTCTGAAAAGACGTCCAATTTCATAAACACCTTCCATACCACCTACGATCAAACGCTTCAGAGGCAACTCCGTTGCGATACGCAGGTAGAAATCCATATCTAAGGTATTGTGATGGGTTACAAAAGGCCGTGCCGCAGCCCCCCCTAGAATCGGTTGTAAGACCGGTGTCTCAACTTCGATCAAGCCAATGCCATCGAAGTAGTGTTGAAGCGCACGAATTATACGTGGACGCAACATTGCCACACGTCTTGCATTTTCATTAACGATCAAATCCACATAACGGCGACGATAGCGTTCTTCCACATCTGCTAAACCATGGAATTTATCTGGTAAAGGTCTTAGCGCTTTTGTTAAATGCGTCAATTTCTCCGCCTTAACAGAAAGCTCCCCATGATTGGTTCTAAAGACAGTTCCCTCAATGCCAACGATGTCTCCTAGGTCTGATTCTTGAAAGACTTCGAATTCAAGCTCACTTAGTGCATCTTTACGAAGATACACTTGAATCTGACCGTCACGATCTAAAAGATGCATGAAGCCTGCTTTACCCATTTCACGCTTGGTCATGATGCGTCCCGCAATCACAACCGCTTGGTTAATTTCTAAAAGTTCTTCTTTTGTATTATCGTGATATTGCGTTAAGATCTCAGCACTGTGATGCGTTGGTTTATACGCTGAACCGAAAGGTTCGATCCCTTTGGCACGAAGTGCTTCCATTTTCTGTCGTCTCACACGTTCGTATTCGTTTAAGTTTAATTCATCCATAGTTTACCTCATTACGCGTGCATTAAGCTTGCGGCATAGTCCTTTAATATTCTATCAAATTCCACATAGCTTTTCATCACTGAGATACCCTCTTTGACTCTATGACTATGTGGTAAGCCTTTAAGATACCAGCTTAAGTGTCCACGCATCTCTTTTAGTGCGATTTCTTCCCCCTTGAATTCAATCAACTTCAAGGCATGTGTACGAGCGATCACAAAGCGTTCTTGGATATCAATCATGGTATAGGGTTCATTGTTCAAGCCCTTGATCATTTCTTCAACCAACCACGGTTGGCCTAAGACACCACGTCCAATCATGATCGCATCTGCTTTAGTGAAGTCCAAAACTTCTTTAGCCTTAGCTACGGATGTGATATCCCCATTGGCAATAATCGGTACCTTCGCATTGGCTTTGACTTGACGAATCAAATCAAAACGTGCTTCTCCACTGTACATCGCTCCACGTGTACGACCATGAATCGCAATGGAACTCGCACCTGCTTTTTCTAAGCCAGCTGCCATTTCCAACACATTGAGATGGGCTTCATCCCAGCCTAAACGTGTTTTGACCGTTAAGGGTTTCTTAATTTCCTTTACAATCGCTTCCACAATTTTGAAGGCATGGTCTGGTGTCTTCATCAATGAAGCTCCCCCAGATCCTTTAACAATTTTTGGTACAGGACAGCCCATATTGATATCAATCACATCACAGTCGGTGTTTTGATCTAAATAGACAGCAGCTTTAACCATTGAATCGATATCTTCCCCAAAAAGCTGTAAAGCAATCGGGTGCTCATCGGGCATGACCTGTGTCATCTCAATGGTCTTAATGTTTCGATAGACAAGGGCTTTATCTGAAATCATCTCACTGTAGATTAAAGCAGGATGATAATTCTTAATGATTGAACGAAAAGCAGGGTTACTTACCCCTGCCATTGGCGCAATGACGATTTGATTCTTTAATTCTAAGTCTTTAATCTTCCACATTAATTCTTTACCAAAATTGACCTTAATTCGTCATCACTAAAATGATATTTTGTATTACAGAAATGACAGGTCATTTCTGCCCCATGGTCCTGATGAATCATGATATTCAATTCTTCCTCACAAACAGTTCCCAAGGCTTCAAACATCCGATCACGACTACAGCTACATTGGAATTTAACTGTACTCATGCCCATGACTTGGACATCTTGAAATAAAGATTTAAGTAAACTTTCTGGCGTGAACCCTTCATGAATCAACTGAGACATCGGTTTTAAGTGATTGATTACATCTTCCGCAATCATGATATCTGCTTCACTCGCGAAAGGCATCATCTGAATCAAGAGTCCTCCAGCTGAAATAACTTTGTTGTCTTCTCCCACTAAAACACCCAACGACACTGCCGATGGTGTTTGTTCACTTAAGGTGAAATAATAGGCAAAGTCTTCCGCAATCTCACCTGTCTGTAGTTTAACAGTGCCTGTAAAATCATCCTTTAAGCTCAAGTCCTTGATGACACGTAATGTCCCATCGGTCCCAACAGCCGCCCCAACATCCAACTTCTTGGTTTTTTCATTGATGATTTGAACTTCTGGATTTGCGACAAAACCTCGTACTTCACAAAAACTATTTCCATCCGCAAGAATGGTTCCCAATGGTCCACCCCCGTTGATTTGAATCATAACTTTTTCTTTATCTGACTTTAACATCGAACCTAAAATCGCACTCATCGTCAATGTGCGTCCCAATGCCGCAGAAGCCGTAGGATATGTTTGGTGCCGTTCACACGCCTCCCGTACAGTTTCAGTACTATCTACGACGATGATACGAATCGCACCTTGATGTGCAAGTCCTTTTATTAATGTATCCATAGTAACTTCCTTTCGTCAAAAAACCCCTGTGTTCAGGGGTTAAGCTCCAATGACAGGAGTATCGTTGTATGCTCTGCCTTCCACAATATTCTGGATATTTTCAGCAGTAAGTGTTTCATTTTCAAGCAAAGCATCCACAAGAAGATCCATCAAAGGACGATTCTCCTGAATCAAACGTTTTGCGTGATCATAACATTCATCAATGATGCGACGCACTTCTTTATCGATTTCAAATGCAATCTGTCCTGAATAATTCGAAGAGCTGCTATAGTCACGGCCTAAGAATACATTGCCACCACTGTGCTCATATTGAATCGGACCTAAGTCACTCATTCCATACGACATGACCATTTCACGTGCAATTTTCGTCGCACGTTCAATGTCTTGAGAAGCACCTGTTGAGATTTCATTGAATACAATATCTTCTGCAACACGTCCACCCAATAAACCCGTAATCTTAGCTTGTAAATCGGTCTTTGTAAGCATGAATTTTTCTTCACGTGGTGTCATCAAGTTATAACCGCCTGCTTGACCTCGGGGAATAATGGTTACTTTCTGAACCATATCCGAAGACTCAAGTTTCAAACCAATGATGGTATGACCCACTTCATGATAAGCAACCAAACGTTTTTCACGATCACTGTAAATCTTAGATTTCTTAGCAGGTCCACCAATGACACGGTCAATGGCTTCATCCAAATGATGCATACTGATGACTTCCACATTCTCACGAACCGCTAAGATTGCTGCTTCATTCAATACGTTTTCTAAATCCGCACCACTGAAACCAGGTGTACGATTGGCTAAAGCTTCAAGATCTACAGAAGCGTCTAATTTCTTATTGCGTGCATGAACCTTCAAGATTGCAGTACGACCACGACGATCTGGTAAACTAACCGTGATTTGACGGTCGAAACGACCTGGACGCAACAAAGCTGGGTCCAAGACGTCCGCACGGTTTGTAGCGGCAACAATGACAACACCAGAGTTGTCTGTAATTCCATCCATTTCAACTAAAAGTTGGTTAAGGGTTTGTTCACGTTCATCATGACCACCACCTAAACCGGTGCCACGTTGACGACCGACTGCATCGATTTCATCGATAAAGATGATACATGGCGCCGTCGCCTGTGCTTTTTTAAACATGTCACGAACACGACTTGCCCCAACCCCGACGAACATTTCGACGAAATCAGAACCTGAGATTGAATAGAATGGTACTTCAGCTTCACCAGCCACAGCTTTAGCCAACAAGGTTTTACCTGTTCCCGGTGAACCGACCAGTAGAACACCCTTAGGAATGCGTGCGCCCATTTTAGCAAATTTCTTAGGATTCTTCAGGTACTCAATGAGTTCCTGCATTTCTTCTTTTTCTTCATCACAACCAGCAACATCATCAAAACGAACTTTGATGCCACCTTCGAGCTTCGCTTTCGAACGCCCGAACTCAAAAGCTTTGTTATTTCCGCCACCATTCATTCTCGATAACATGAAGAAGGCAAAAAAACCAAAGATAAGTAAAGGCAAGATACTTGAGACCAAATCCCAGAAAGGATTGGTTGCATATGCATCAATAATCAAGACTTCGTCACTCTTCGCATTGACTAAGTCAATGATTGTGTTTGTTTGAAGTTCTGTATTTGGAACATTCAGACTGTAAGGAACACTGACACCCTTAGCATCCGTATAAAGCCCTTCAATCTTAAGCACCACCTCACTTATGGTCACATTACTACTGTCTACTTGGTTCTTGTTTAACAATTCCACATACTGCTGATACGAGATACTCGTATCGGTTGTATTGAAATTCATGAACATTAAACTCATGACTGCAAGCATCACAAATAAATATGGGATTAGTGCAGCGAGTTGCTTATTGTTTTTCATTTAATGATACACTCCTTTTATTGATAACATTCATCTTTTAAAACACCGACATACGGTAAATTACGATACTTCTCATCAAAGTCTAATCCAAAACCAATGACAAACTCATTGGGGATGGTGAATCCTACATAGTCCGCATCAATTTGTACAACACGTCGTGATGGCTTATCTAACAAACTGACGATGCGCATGCGTTCACAACCTTTATTTTCCAAAAGTTCCTTAACGGAATTCAAGGTTCTACCGGTATCTACGATATCTTCAACCAATAGGATGGATTCGCCTTTGATTGAACGGTCCAAGTCTTTAATGATACGGACATCGCCAATGGATTCTGTTCCTTCATAACTGGACACATCCATAAAGTCGATTTCCACATCGAGTTCAATATATTTCATGAGTTTAGCCAAAAAAGGTACGGATCCTTTTAATAGAGAGACCAAAATTGGAATCTCATTCAATTCTTTATAATCCTGCGTGATCTGAGCACCCAATTCCTTGCAGCGCTGTTCAATTTCTTCTTCTGATACGAGTACTTTTTTTACGTCTTTATGCATAAATGCCTCCACAATACGCTTATTTTATCATATAACATTCAATTGTGTCAGTTGAAACACCAAGTTGTTGTTTATGATGTGATATGTATATTAACTCATTTGTGGTATTAAATACAAGTGGCCAGCTTTCACGTTGTTCCAAAGGTATTTTATGCTTGATGAACCAACGTTGACAAGAGCGTCTAATTGTTGGATTTAAGTTCTTTATTACTTGTCTGTAATTACGAATGACTAAAGGGAAATCGCTTGTCTGGCATAAGAACATTTGGCTTCCATCAAATTTCTTATATTGAAATCGAATAGGACTCGTTAATTCCTCTTTTAACTGAACGCTAATTGAATAATCACTGACTTGGGGCACAACGCTTATCCTCTTATATTGTTTGATTAAACGCAGTGTATCATTCAAAGGATGTACGATACTTTGTGCTTCTTTTAGTTGACGATCCAACTCTACTAGATAAGCATTTGATAAAGCTTGCTTCGCGCCATGTTGAATCAACCAATGCATCAAAAACATAGGCCATCCCTTGCCTAAGTTTATATATTCTTCCTCACTGAAAGAACTCTGATTCAATTGTGTTTGATATAGCATTTGTAATTTCTGTCGTTCGTTATTTAAAATGTTCTTTTCTTCATGTAAAGCATCAATCTGATCTTCCGTCATTCCCTCGATAGCTCTACGTAGTTGATTGCGTGTGTAATAGAGGCTAAAATTGCTTTCATCCAAACCATAAGGTACTCGATGTAATTCACAATAATCAATCAGAGATTGCTTGTTCATTGTTAAGAGCGGTCGAATTAAACGCACCCCCTTCATATCCGTCTCAGTTTTAAGTCCATACCACGTCACACAAGATTTACGTTGCTTCTGAAAGAGATAGGTCTCCAAATCATCATCTTTGTGATGAGCAACCATCATACCATCCGCATGTGAAGAATGTATGACAGAACGACACTTCTCATAACGATATTCACGCGCGGCCATCTGAAAGTTTCCTTCCAAATTTAAAGCATGAAAGACATGATACTTGATAGATCTTTCAATACAGTAGTTTTCAACAATCCTTTGATCACGATCTGCAGTTTCTCGTTTATGATAATTAACATGAACGACTTCAAAAACCATGCCTTGCTTATAACATAGATCAAGCAAGGCCATGGAATCAGGGCCACCCGATACAGCTAGAACCCATTTTAAATCTTTGTATGCTTTTAGGATTGTCATTGTAAACAGTATACTTCAGTCAACCTAGTCTTTAAATAGGCAAGTCGCCAAGATTTTACGGATGTACATCAAGTCTTCGTCTTGTGGGTCGAGATGACCAATCACGTTGATGACACGATTTGGATTGATAAATTTTGCATCATTTAAGAATAGAACCGATGGTTTATGTAAACCACAGCGTTGACCAAAAGGCATTAGATGTCGCTTCCCCCTAGGATTGGTTTCTGGATGAAACGCTTCTGCATACGTTGTGGGATTGGATGTCATAGGTATCGTCAACACTTTCCCATTGATTCTTGAGATGATCAAACCAAAATGCTGATACCCAGCTTCATTCAGATATGCTTGACCATAATCGATATAGCACACATCCCCAACCTTTACATCGTGGCGCTCATCGACTCGCCAGTTAGATCGCGTCATATAATTCTGCGTGCTCAACATCATTTTTATCACTTCTCTAGGATTTAACCTCGACACAAAGGCCTTGAATCGATACAAAGTCTCTTCGACATATTCTTCACTATCGGTATGCCCTTCATTACTTGCGTGTATAAGTTCTGAATAAAAATTGTCCATAAATGGTCCTCCACTTATAGATACGCAAACAAGTAACGTTCTCCTAAGAAAAAAGAATCTTTTTCAAGATTCTTTAACCAACTAAATGTAAGTTTTCAAGCATGATGCCAGTACCTTCGGCAACACACTTCAATGCATTCTCTGCAACATACACAGGAATACCCAATTCATTCATAAGCAATTGATCCATACCGTGAAGCAGTGCTCCACCACCTGTCAAAACAATACCGCGTGTAACGATATCCGCTGACAATTCAGGTGGGGTCTGTTCAAGTACGGTACGACAAGCACGAACAATGTCTTGAAGACTTTCGTGAATTGCGGTTTCAGTTTCATCTGAAGTCATGGTGATCGTGTGTGGTAAACCTGTTACCAAATCACGTCCACTCACTTCCATGGAATCTTTGCGCGATCCACGCCAAGCTGTCGCAATCCGTTTCTTCATTTCTTCAGCGGTACGATCCCCGATTAAGAGTTTGTATGTTTCTTTAACATATTTGATGATGTCTTTATCCATACGATCACCTGCAATCTTCAATGAAGATGAGGTTACAATTTCACCCAAAGAAAGAATCGCTACATCGGTGGTACCACCACCAATATCTAAAACCATGTTTCCTGTAGGCTTCGCAATATCCAAACCAGCCCCAATGGCCGCAACTTTTGGTTCTTCTTCAATATAGACACGTTTAGCACCAGCACGATAAGCCGCATCACGAATCGCATTCCGTTCAACAGATGTGATGTTCGAAGGACAGCAAATCAAAATCGTAGGACGTGAAAACATCCCCTTCAACTTTAATTTCTTGATGAAATAGTTGAGCATCATTTCAGTGACTTCAAAGTCTGCAATAACGCCATCTTTCAATGGACGAATCGCTTGAATGCGACCCGGTGTACGTCCCAACATATCTTTCGCGTCAGAACCGACCGCTAAACATTTCCGTGTTTCAGTTTCAATTGCTACAACAGAAGGCTCATCTAAGACAATGCCTTCACCTTTTACATAAATCAATACATTTGCGGTACCTAAATCGATACCGACTGCTTTTGAAAACGCCATAAATACCTCCATCTCGATAAGCATACCCATTATAGCACAAAGATACGAAAAGACTAGAAAGATAAATCAAGACCCAGTAAGAACTGAGTCGCAAGATAAGATAAAGCCATTGAACACAAAATCAATAAAATTTGCGTCTGCATAGTTTTATTTGGATAAATCAACTTATTAAAATTGATTGCACTCAAAGCATACATACTGATCGCAAAATTAACAAAATAGAGTGCCAATCGAATGTAAGGATTCATTTTATTGACCACCAAGGCCAATTCGGTTCAATGCTTTCAACAACGCGATTTGAGCACGTTTTGCATCAATATCAGGATCCTTAGATTTAAGTTGTTCTTCAGCCCGCATCTTCGCGTGTTCAGCTCGCGCAAAGTCGATTTCACCTTCATGTTCAACCGCATCGGACATGATGGTCGCTTCATTGTTCTTGAAGAATAGAACACCACCTGCTACCGTATAGCGTTCACGTTCACCCTTGTGATCGGCTGACATAATGGAAATATTCAACATCGTGACCAAAGGCATGTGGTTACTTAAAAGTCCCATTTCACCCTGAGGTGTCACAATATTTAGTTGTGTGGTTTCGAATGTCCGTATCGGCGCATCCGGCGTCACAATCTTGACAGTAAACATGCTAATTGCCTAAACCTGTAGCTTTCGCTTCAGCTTCCTCAATTGAACCAACATACATGAAAGCTTGTTCAGGAAGGTGATCCGCTTTTCCATCTAAAATTGCTTTGAAACTACGAACAGTTTCTTCTTTGCGAACAAAGATTCCTTTGATGCCATTGAACTGCTCAGCCACATGGAACGGTTGAGATAAGAAGTTACGGATACGACGTGCACGATTAACGATCATCTTGTCTTCATCGGATAGTTCATCCATGCCTAAGATGGCAATGATATCTTGAAGCTCACGATAACGTTGAAGAATCTGTTGGACACCGCGAGCAACATTGTAATGTTCATCCCCTACCAAGAGTGGATCCAACATACGACTGCTGGACTCAAGTGGATCAACCGCTGGGTAGATACCCAAAGCTGCGATGTTACGATCCAAAACCGTCTTTGCATCCAAATGTGAGAATGCTGTCGCAGGCGCTGGATCCGTCAAGTCATCTGCAGGTACATAAATCGCCTGAACCGATGTGATCGAACCACGTTTCGTGGACGTAATACGTTCTTGGAGTTGGCCCATTTCTGTAGCCAAAGTGGGTTGGTAACCAACCGCTGAAGGAATACGCCCCAATAAAGCACTTACTTCAGAACCCGCTTGTGTAAAGCGGAAGATATTATCAATAAAGAGAAGAACGTCTTGACCTTCTTGGTCGCGGAACGATTCTGCCATCGTCAAACCAGTCAAGGCAACACGCATACGTGCACCTGGAGATTCATTCATTTGGCCATAGACCAATACTGTTTTATTCAAAACGCCAGAGTCTTTCATTTCATGGTAAAGATCATTCCCTTCACGGGTACGTTCACCGACACCCGCAACAACCGATAGACCACCATGCTCTGTCGCAATATTATGAATCAACTCTTGCATGACGACTGTCTTACCAACACCCGCACCACCAAACAAGCCAACTTTACCACCTTTGATATAAGGGCAGAGAAGGTCAACGACCTTGATTCCTGTCTCTAACATCTCAGCAGAAGTTTGTTGTTCATCAAAAGAAGGCGCTGCACGATGAATTGGCATACGACGAACACTCTTATCTATATCACCCAAGCCATCGATTGTTTCACCTAAAACATTGAACATACGTCCTAAGACATCACGCCCAACGGGTGTGCTAATCGCTGCACCTGTGTCAACGGCTTCCATACCACGTACACAACCATCGGTGCTACCCATGGAGATGCAACGTACGACATCATCACCAACATGTTGCGCTACTTCGACCACAAGAACGCGATCTGGCATCATGATATTGACAGCATTATTCAAATTGGGGAGCTCCCCTTCATTGAATCGAATGTCGACGACTGGTCCAATGACTTGGCTTATTTTACCTTTGTTTTGCATCTTAACCTCCTAGAGTGCTTCTGCACCAGCGACAATTTCCGTTATTTCTTGGGTTATCGCAGCTTGTCGAGACTGATTGTATTTCAATACAAGATCATCAATGAGTTCTTCCGCATTATCCGTCGCATTATCCATTGCCATACGACGCGCAGCTTGTTCGCTCGTTTTCGATTCTAACCATAAACTATACATTAAGGATTGAACATACATCGGTACCAATTGATCGATCAAAGTAATCGCATCGGGTTCAAAGATGATGTCCTGTGTCAGATGTTCAGACTCAACAATACCAATATTTTGAGGTTTATGATCTGCTTGAATCGGCAGTAAAGTCATAATGCTTGGTTCAAATGTAAGTGTATTAACAAAGCGTGTGTAGAGGACCTGAATACCAGCGATCTCATTGTCATGATAGGCCTTGATCATCCGATCCGCTTCTCGAGATATGTGACCATACGATAAGTTGTCTCCATTATTGATCTCACCGAATAGGGTATAACCTTCTTGTCTAAACCAGGTTCGATTGCTAGATCCAATCACAAATAGAGGATTTTCTTTAGGAATCTCTGCTTTAATCTTATGTAGGATATTTGAATTATATCCACCACACAAGCCCATATCTGAAACAAAGATAACCGTTAAGATCTTTCCCTCACGTTTCGTAAGATAAGGGACATCTAAGACATTGGCATTATCAAGTACACGATGAAAAGTATGGAAAAGGGTATTCGCATAGGTGCGATACATTTCCATTTTATGTTTCATCCGTTGAAGCTTGCTCGTAGCGATAAGTTCCATCGCACTGGTAATCTTCTTGGTTGCTCGAACCGAACGGATTCTTCTTTTTAACGCTACTTTATTTTGAGCCATTTTACTTTACACTCATCAAAAGGAACTGCTCCGTAAAGGCTTCCATCGCTTCTTTCATTTGAACTTCCAATTCTGGGCTGATAGCCTTAGACGTTTCAATCTCTTGAATCAAATGTGGATACTTAGAATCAAATATCGCCACAAGACGTTTAGCATATTCCGTAATGTTTTCAACGGGTATACGTTTGATAAACTTATGCTTGGCACTGAACAAGGTAACGACTTCTTGAGCCAATGTTAGAGGTTGGTATTGACCTTGTTTCAACAACTCCGTCAAACGTGCTCCATGTTCAATGACTTCTTTCGTAGCCGCATCCAAATCCGAACCAAACTGTGCAAAGGATAATAATTCACGGTATTGTGCCAATTCAAACTTCAATGAAGAAGAGACTTGCTTCATGGCTTTGGTTTGAGCAGCTGATCCAACACGTGAAACAGATAGACCGGAGTCAACTGCTGGTCTTGAACCCGCATTGAACAACTCTGTCTGTAAGAACAATTGTCCATCTGTAATTGAAATGACATTCGTCGGAATATACGCTGAAATATCCCCAGCTTGCGTTTCAATGATCGGTAGAGCTGTAATGGATCCTCCACCATAATCTTTATTTAATTTACATGCGCGTTCCAATAAACGACTGTGCAGATAGAAAACATCCCCAGGATACGCTTCACGTCCCGGTGGTCTTCTTAGCAACAAACTCATTGCACGATACGCAACCGCATGTTTGGATAAATCATCATAAATGATCAAGACATCCTTGCCTTGTTCCAACCATTCTTCACCCATCGTACAACCTGCATATGGCGCAATGTATTGCAAAGGTGCCAATTCACTGGCCGTTGCTGAAACGATGACGGTATATTCCATCGCATGGTGTTGACGTAATTTTTCTACGATTTGCGCAACCGTCGAAGCTTTTTGACCAATCGCCACATAAATACAAATCATATTTTCATGTTTCTGATTGATGATGGTGTCGATAGCAATCGCCGTCTTACCCGTCTGACGGTCNNGGTTGATTAACGGATTGGCGTGTCATGACCCCTGGGGCAACACGTTCAATTGGACGCATCTTATCTGTTTTGATTTCTTCACCACCATCGATGGCTTGACCTAAAGCATTGACGACACGACCTAAAAGTTGATCTCCAACAGGGACTTCCACAATGCGATTCGTACGTGAAACACTATCACCTTCACGGATGTTGTCATCGCGACCTAAAAGGACACAACCAACATGATCTTCTTCTAAGTTCATGATCATGCCCATGACACCATCACCAAATTCTACCAATTCGCCAGCCATCGCATCATTCAAGCCGTTGACTAGTGCGATACCGTCCCCAACTTTGATGACGACGCCAACATCTTTTTCTTCAACTTGTTCTTGATAATGTTGAATGCGCTGTTTAATCAGTGCACTTATTTCTTCTGGTCTAATTTCCATTGCTTATGACCTTCCTTCACGTAAAACCGCGCGCATGTTTTCAATTCGTGCTCGCATCGAACCGTCGATGACTTTGTCTTCAAAACGAATCTTTATACCGCTTATCAATGTCGGATCGATACGATTCACAAGCGATACTTTCTGCTTTTCACGATCACTCAGACTCATTTCGAGTTCACTCAATTCTTTATCACTTAGTGGACTCACAGAATATGCGACCGCTTCGAGAATCTTAAAGCTTTGATTGTGAATATGACGATATTCCTTTGTTAGATGTGGCAAGATTAAACTTCTATTTTTATCAACCAAGAGATAGAAGGTGTTCAAAAGGTAAGGATGAACCACCTCACCAAAGATATCCTTGATCAAGTCTTTCTTCTGTTGCTTAGTAAACTGCGTTTTAATCAATAACTGAATTATTTCAGGGTGAGATGTGAGTATGGCATCTATTTGATGCATTTCACGATAAAACTGTTCTTCAAGTTTCTGCTCTTGAGCAAGCTCAAAAACCGCGACCGCGTATTTTGAAGCAACCTTTTTCATTAATTACGAACATCCTTAATGAAATGTTGAATTTGACGACGATCTTCGGTTTCATCCATCTTGCCTTCAATCAATTTAGAGGCAGCCAAAAGCGCCACATCAATGATCTCAGACTCGATTTCTTCACGCATCTGTGATTTCTGATGTGAAATCTCACGTAGAGCAGAGTTCAACTTGTTATCCGCTTCATCTTTTGCTTCAGCCAATAACAATTCTTTGATACGTACACCTTCTTGCTTACCACTCTCAATTAGTTCTTTAGCATCCAAAGCAGCCTTACCCAAAAGCGCTTCCGCTTCTTTGTGACGCTGTTCAGCCAACAACTTCGCTTCATGTGCATCTCTTAACGCTTGATCTGCAACATCCGCACGCTTCTGAAGATACGTTTGCATCGGGACCCATAGCAATTTCTTAAACCCCCAGAACAAAACACCGGTCGCAAGCAATTGGACCGCCATCGTCATGATATTCGGAAACAGTTTCCCCGCGATATCTAATTCTAGACCCATAGACTCACCACCTTTTTACAATAGTTTTTATTGGAATACAAACATCAATAAGAACGCAATCAACATACCGTAAATCGCACAGGTTTCTGCAATCGCAGCCCCCAAAATAAGCATTGAACGAATCTTGCCTTCAGCTTCAGGATTACGTCCCACCGCTTCAACAGCTTTACCTGCCGCATACCCTTGACCAGCACCGGTCATCATACCGGTCATAACCGCTAAACCAGCGCCGACCGCAATAAGTCCTCTACCAATATCTCCCATGTGTATAGCCTCCTTTGCATGGATTTATCATTCTTGGGGTATTTCATTCCCAATGAAGATCGTCGTTAACATAATGAATATATACATTTGAATCAAACCTGAAAAAATATCAAAATATGAATGTAAGAAAGGCGCCAGGAAAACACCAATAAAATTGAAATCCCCAATAAAAGGAACAAAACTTGAGACGAAACCTGTAAACAAATAGAACAACTGCATCAAAGTTCCACCGGAAGTAATATTCCCAAACAAACGTAAGGACATTGACAACAATGGCGCAAACAAACCAAAGAAATTCATAACCACAAACGGCGCAAATGGTTCAAAGAAACCTTTGATATATCCCCAAACACCATTGTAATGAATCTTCGTACTTTGAATTAAGAAGAACGTAATCAAAGCCAAAGTAAGGGTAACACTGTAATTCGCTGTTGGTTGAGATAAACCAATCAGACCAGACAAGTTACTGACCGCCATGAACATCGCGATCGCACCGATATACGGACCATAATGAACAGCCGTCTTCTTACCCATATTATCATTCGTCAATCCTTGAATGAACTCATAATATAGCATTCCAATGAGAACCAAACCCTTTGGTTTTGCCAAAGGATCACTCTTTGTGATTGCTGAATTCACAAAAAATAGAAAAACGAAAATTCCTGCTGTGACCAGTAGGATTGAAAAGACTTCAACTTGTACGACAATTACTTGACCGCTCGATAGAATCATTTATTCTCCTTTTGCCTGAAGAATATTTCAGAGATGAAAATGAAATACTTAAAATATAACAAGCCAATCCCAACTGCAAACAAATTGAACCAATCATACAACAGGATACTGATGATAAACGGCACAATGTAAATTAAATTACCAAGTATGAACTTCACATAGGTCGTCCAGGACTGCGTTCGCTTGAACAACACAGAATCCACCTGATATTTGGTGATATTGACCGTTAAGAAGGAAAACGCAAAGCCTAAGAGAAAACCCAAAGACCAACTGTAACCCACAAACAAGAGTCCAAGGCTTACCAATAAGCCCGAAACAATCAACACAGTAAATCGATTTTTCAGGAGTTCTTTCATCTTGTTTGCCTTCTTAATTTTATCATAAAACCAGATTTAAAACTTACTTGGTTCCAAATATACGATCGCCCGCATCCCCTAAACCAGGTACGATATATCCATGTTCGTTCAACTTCTCATCCAAAGCCGCAAGATAGATATCCACATCCGGATGATCTTCCACAATCCGTTGAACACCTTCAGGAGCTCCAACCAAACAAATCAACTTGACCATCTTGGCACCACGTTGTTTAACGATTGTGATCGCTGCACTCGCAGAACCACCCGTCGCCAACATTGGATCCAACACAAACACCACCGCTTCCGGTAGATTGGATGGAAACTTAGCATAATATTCATGTGGTTCCAAGGTTTCTTCATCACGATAGAGCCCAACATGGCCTACCTTCGCAGTAGGAACCAAATTGCGAATCCCATTCACCATCCCCAAACCAGCACGTAGAATTGGAACCAAAACAATTTCCTTAGCCAACTCTTCTGTTTCACAAGGCGCAACCGGTGTAACGATTGAAACCTTTTGTGTTGGTACATCACGCGTAATTTCATACGCCATCAAACCTGCGATTTCATCCAAATTCTGACGGAAATCTTTCGTTCCGGTATCTTTCTGACGCATCTGGGTTAGTTTGTGCTTAATCAAGGGGTGATCTAATACATGTAACATAGTGTTCTCCTTTTTATAGTGGGAACTGTTGCGTCAGTGCGCTCACAGCTTCACGAATCTCTTGTTTAAGTGCTTCATTCTCAGGATTGCGTAAGACCGCATCCATCCAGTGTGCAACTTGTTTAAACTCAGCTTCACCAAAACCACGTGTAGTCATAGCAGCAGAACCTAAGCGAATACCCGATGTGACCATCGGTTTCTCCGGATCAAATGGAATACTGTTTTTATTACAGGTTATCCCGATTTCATCCAATAGACGCTCTGCCTTTTTACCCGACAAACCAACTGAAGCTTTGACATTGACTAAACAGAGATGATTATCTGAACCATCCCCTACAATGTTATACCCTAAATTACGCAATTCTGCCACCAAAGTTTGTAAATTTTTTAACAAACTTTCGGTATATGTTTTAAATTCAGGTTGTAGCGCTTCATAAAAGCACACTGCCTTCCCTGCAATCACATGCATCAAAGGTCCGCCCTGCATTCCAGGGAATACTTTTTTGTCCAAAAGTTGTGCATATTCTTTCTTACAAAGAATCAAACCACCCCGTGGTCCCCTTAAGGTTTTATGGGTCGTACTTGTCACAAAGTCCGCATAAGGAATGGGTGAAGGATGAAACCCTGTCGCAACCAATCCTGCGATATGCGCCATATCCACCATTAACAACGCCCCAACTTCATCCGCAATATCTCTAAACTTCTTAAAGTCGATGATGAACGGATACGCACTCGCACCTGCCACAATCAACTTAGGTTTAACTTCCAAAGCCTTCAAGCGTAATGCATCATAGTCAATCCGTGAAGTGATGGGATCCACACCATAAGCCTCAAAATGATAAAGCATACCAGAGAAGTTCAATGGATGACCATGGGTCAAATGTCCACCTGCTGAAAGATCCATCCCCAAAACCGTATCACCGGGTTGTAAAACCGCCATATAAACACCCATATTGGCTTGCGAACCAGAATGAGGTTGAACATTCGCATGTTCAGCTCCAAAAAGTTCACACGCACGTTGGCGTGCTAATTCTTCGATGACATCGACTTCCTCACAACCACCATAATAACGCGCTCTGGGATAACCTTCCGCATATTTATTCGTCAAGATGCTTCCAACCGCAGTTAACACATCTTGCGAAACATAGTTCTCAGAGGCAATCAGTTCAATATTGTTCAACTGACGTGCATGTTCCTTTGCGATGGCTTCTTGGATCATCCGATCATACATGATCGGATCATTCATGATCATTCTCCGTCTCCTCAATGCGACAAATCTTATCAATACGATTTTTATGTCGTTCTTCTTGCGAGAACGAAGAACCCAACCACTTATCCACAATCTCTAGTGCGACCGCAACACTCGTCAAACGACCCCCCAGTGCCAAAACATTGGTATCATTATGCATTCGTGTGATTTCCGCAACCTTTGGGTCATACACCAAAGCACAGCGAATGCCTTTGACTTTATTCGCCACGATGCTTGCGCCAATGCCTGTCCCACATAAAACAATCCCAAAGTCATTGGATGCATCCGCAACTGAACACGATGCAGGATAAACCGTATCGGGATAATCCATGCTTTCTTCGCTGTGCGTACCGAAGTCTTGGACCTGATGACCTTTCTTCAATAAATGAAGCTTAATTGCCTCTTTATGTTCAAATGCGCCATGATCACAAGCTAGTGCTATTTTCATACTTCATCTCCTATCGACAATCGCTACGATCGAGTAAACTCTTCAATTATTTTAACACAATCCCCCAATGACAAAGTCATCATCCTTTAGATTTTACACAAACTTCACTTTCAGGGTTAAACTCAAGAAATAATAAAAGGCAATCAAATTGTTTAACTTGATTGCTTTGATTAAATTAGACTTGTTTTACAAAAAGCATCCGATCTTTGCCTTGCATATCCTTTACGACTTCAACCAACGCATCGGGAAAGTATTCGTTAGCCAAATTGGTTAAAGCATCACCCTGATCCCAGCCCATTTCAAAAGCCATAAAAAACTTAGGATTCAGAATCAAATGCGCTTTACTTAAGACGCTTCGATAAAACATCAAACCATCTTCACCACCAAACAATGCTACATGAGGTTCAAAGTCCTTGACGCTTCGTTCTAACACTTCTGCTTGTGGAATATATGGAGGATTACATACAACCACATCCACTTTGAAGTTTCTCTCAATAAACGGAGCCAACATATCCCCTTCATAGAAATCCACATCCACATTCAAATGTTGCGCATTCAATCGTGCTTCATTCAATGCATCCGAGCTGATATCACTCGCAGCCATCTTGATTTGAGGACACTCTGCCTTTAACACACAAGCAATGGCACCACTTCCTGTCCCCACATCAATCACTTGAATGGCTTCATCAGAAAAGTGTTCATCTATTTCCATGATCACCTTTAGCACCAGTTCTTCAGTCTCATAGCGTGGAATCAAGACATGCGCATTGACGTTAATTGGATACCCATAAAAGTATTGAACCCCCATGGCATACGCCAGAGGCACATCATTAAGCAACTGCTCCATAATCGCATTGAATTCAAGCAATGTTGCTTCATCCAACTCCTCATTCATCACTAAATAAAGATTCTTCCCTTGTTTATCCAAGAGTTCATTCATCACATACTTGGCATATTGTTCCGGGATGTCTCGATCAAGCAAACGCTTCTCGGCATCCCTTATAAGATCGCGAATCATAGATTCCCTGCGAGTTTTTGACGTTGTTCCTCAACCAATAATGCATCGATCACATCATTCAACTTACCTTCAACAATGCGATCCAATTGTTGTAACGTCAGTCCAATACGATGATCCGTCACACGGTTCTGGGGATAGTTATAGGTACGAATCTTTTCAGAACGATCCCCACTCCCAATCTTATCTCGACGCAAAGCGCCTTTTTCCGCATCCGCGCGCTCTTGCATCTCTTCAAAGACACGTGCACGAATCAGACGTAAAGCCGTTGCCTTATTATCGTGTTGGGAACGACCATCCTGACAGTTGACCGAAATCCCTGTTGGTGTATGCGTGATTCGAACAGCAGAATCCGTTTTATTGACATGTTGACCGCCCGCTCCACTGGAACGATGGGTTTCAATGACCAAATCTGCAGGATTGATATCGATTTCTTCTTCTTCAATGTCTGGCATTGCAAGTACGGTTGCCGTAGATGTATGAATGCGGCCTTGTGTTTCGGTCTTTGGGACACGTTGCACACGATGTGAACCTGATTCAAATTTCAAATGTTTATACGCTTCATTGCCTTTGACAAAGAATGAAATCAAGGTGTAACCACCCGCCATCGCTTCAATGGCTTCCATGATTTCAACTTTCCAACCCATTATTTCCGCATAACGTGCATACATGCGATAAAGGTCACCCGCAAAGATGTTTCCTTCATCACCGCCTGCAGCACCACGGATTTCAAGGATACAGTTGTGATCATCATTGGGATCCTTAGGGATCAAGAGCACTTCAAGCTTTTCTAAAAGCGCATCCCGATTGGGAATCAGTTCCTCCAGTTCCATTTCAGCCATCTCACGCATCTCAGGATCTTTTTCTTTCGTCATTTGTTCAGCTTCTTGAATGTGTTTCATCAAAAGATTCAACTCTTCAAACGCTTCCACAACCTGTCTTAAAGAAGACTGTTCCTTTGCGAGCTTTGCATATTCACGTGAATCCCCCAAAACTTCTGGTTTCATCAAGATTTCTTCGAGTTCTCTATAACGGCTTTGCATCTTATTCAGTCGTTCGACCATCACTTTATAACTTTCCATTCCACACCTCTGCCCTTTGGGCGTTTTACCTCTCGGTCATAAAAGTAACCTCTCGGTTACTTTAGTCTTCAATCGTTGGTTTCCCAATCACTTCATGACAATGACGACAACGTGCTTCATAAGCCTCAGCTGCCCCTACCATGATGATCGGATCAGAATATTGCGCAGGCTTACCATTAACCAAACGTTGTGTACGGGTCGCAGGCGCGCCACATTTCATACACACTGCCGTCAACTTCGTCACAAATTCCGCATCCGTGATGAGTCTTGGCATGACACCAAAGGGTTCTGCTCTAAAATCCGTATCCAACCCAGCCGCCATGACACGAAGACCTTTTTTAGCTAAATAGTCACACACCAACAAGACATCTTCATCAAAGAATTGAATCTCATCGATCGCCACCACATCCGTATCATCCTTCACAAAATCTAGAATCGAGCGTGCATCCGGTACAACGATACTCTCCACCGAACTGCCTGCATGCGATACGACTTTGGTATTGCTATAACGATTATCGATGGCCGGCTTAAAGACCAAAACATTCTTTTTTGCGAATTCAAGGGTCTTGATTCGGCGAATCAATTCCTCGGTTTTACCCGCAAACATACAACCTGAAATCACTTCAATATAACCAGGACGATACATTTGATACATCATAGAATTAAACCTCACATTGTCGAACTTATTTTACCATACTCAAAATAAAAGAGAACGCTTGTTCTCCTTATTTACTACCGTATTTACGATTAAACTTCTCAATGCGTCCTTGTGCTTGCGCAAAGCGTTGACGTCCTGTGTAGAAAGGATGGCAATTTGAGCAGGTATCGACTTTGATATCTTTCAAGGTAGAACCCGATTCAAATTCATTTCCACAAGAAGTACAATGAACAACGACTTTGTTATAAGTTGGATGAATTCCGGTTTTCATAGTTTCTCCTTCCGCCTTGGATTTCTCATCAATCCAAAGTAAGTGCGTGATTACTATATCACAGCAAATTTATTCTTGCAATACTTTATCCTAGGAATAAAGGACTTACGTTATTCTACGTTCTCTCGCCAGATATTCGCCCCTAAATCACGTAATTTCCCATCTAAATTCTCATACCCACGATCGATATGATAGATATCATGAATCTCCGTCACACCTTCAGCCATTAAACCCGCCACAACCAAACTTGCCCCACAACGGAGATCCGTTGCCGTAACCTTATCGCCATACAAACGTGATGGCCCATGAATGATGGCAGAAGATGGGATGATATTGATGTTGGCACCCATGCGTTGCAGTTCAATGCAGTGCTTGAAACGTTCGATGTAGATGGTTTCCTTCACGGTCGACTCTCCATTCGCCCGTGTGAGCAGTGGGGTCAATGGTTGTTGGAGATCGGTTGGAAAGCCTGGATAAGGCATGGTTTGAATATCCACATCCTTAAGATGATCAGAACCACAAACCGTAACCTTATCAATTTCAATCGTCATGGGCACACCCATTTCTTCCAACTTCGATAGTAACGCTTCTAAGTGATGTGGAATGACATTCTCGATCACCATCTCTTCAGCCGCAGCTGCCGCAATGACGATGAAGGTACCCGCTTCGATGCGATCTGGAATGATTTCATGGGTACAGCCTACAAGCTCTTCAACCCCATCAATAGTGATGATGTTGGTCCCTGTTCCACGAATCTGTGCACCCATTTTATTAAGCATGGTTGCGACATCGATGATTTCAGGTTCCTTAGCCGCATTCTCAATAGAGGTACGACCCTTGGCAAAAACGGCCGCCATCATGATATTGATGGTTGCCCCAACTGAGGGAATATCTAAGTAAATCTTTGCCCCAATCAATTCCTTCGCAAAAATCTTATAACTCCCTTGTGAATACTCAATTTGAGCACCTAAGGCTTCAAAACCTTTGAGATGAAGATCAATGGGTCTTGGGCCCAAGTAACAACCCCCGGGCATCTTCATATTGACTTGTTTATAACGACCTAAAAGTGCGCCCATAAAATAATAGGAAGCACGTAACTTCGTAACGGCTGGATGATCCAAAGCGATATTGACCATGGCACTTGGATCAATCTCCAAGTGTTCATTGTCATGTTGGATGACTTCCACATTCAAACTTCTCAATAATTGACTCAAATGTCCCACATCCGAAATATTGGGAACACCGAATATATTGACTTTACCTTTAGTTGCTAGAATACTGGCAGGAATCAAGGCAACGGTCGCATTCTTTGAACCACTGATACGCACACTTCCTCTTAATTTCCGACCACCTTCGATTTTGATGACTTCTTCCATAGTTGATTCTCCATAGCTATTTTAGCATACTCACAAACATCCGTCACTGCAAGCAAAAACAGGCACGAGACCTGTTATTTTTGTTTACACTCTACTGCAGCTTGGACAAAGCCTGCAAATAAGGGATGCGCGCGATTCGGACGCGACTTGAATTCTGGATGGAATTGACAACCCACAAACCAAGGATGATCCTTTAATTCTGTGATCTCAACCAAATAATCATCTGGAGATAGTCCACTGAAGATCGCCCCATGTTCTTCCATCGTTTGACGATACGTATTATTGACTTCATAACGATGACGATGACGTTCTAAGACAGTTTCCACTTTGTAGACATCCTTCGTCTTTGTTCCGTCGATCAACTTACAAGGCCAGTTCCCTAAACGCAAGGTTCCGCCAAGATTCACGACACAACTTTGATCGGGCATCAAATGAATGACTGGGTGTTTTGTTGTTTCTTCCCATTCCACGGAGTTTGCGCCATCCAAACCACAGACATTACGCGCGAACTCGATGACCGCAATCTGCATGCCTAAACAAATACCGAAGTAAGGAATCTTGTTTTCACGTGCATAACGCGCAGCCATGATCTTACCTTCAATACCACGACCCCCAAAACCACCCGGAACCAAGATACCATCGACTTCACCCAACTCTTCCAACAGATTCTCTTCACAGAGATATTCAGAATTGACCCAACGGATATCAATATCACTGTTGGCCGCATAACCTGCATGTTTCAAAGATTCACTAACCGAAAGATACGCATCATGGAGTTGAACATACTTACCAACGATCGCAATCTTGACACGGTGTTGAAGATTGTTGGCACGATCAATCATCGCTTGCCATTCACTCATATCCGCTTTTGGAGCATTGATGTTCAGTTTATGTAAAACATAGTCGTCCAAACCTTGCGCTTGGAAACTCAATGGAATCTCATAGATGTTATTGACGTTTACAGATTCAATGATGGCATTCTCACGCACATCACAGAACATCGAGATCTTTTTACGAATATCCGCAGAGATCCGTTCATCACAACGTGTGACGATGACATTCGGTTTGATTCCCAAGGACATTAATTCCTTATAACTGTGTTGGGTTGGTTTGGTCTTCAATTCACCACTACCAGGAACACGTGGAACTAAAACGGTATGGATGAAGACCACCCCATCCCGATCATGTTCAGAGTGAACTTGTCGTGCTGCTTCTAAGAACGGTAAGGATTCGATATCCCCGACCGTACCCCCAATTTCCGTTATGACCACATCTGCTTTGGATTCTTCACCCGCCGCATAAATCTTTGCTTTGATCTCATCTGTAATATGAGGGATAACCTGAACTGTCGCACCGAGATAATCCCCACGACGCTCTTTCGTTAATACACTCATATAAAGACGACCTGAGGTAATATTTGCCGTCTGTGTCAATTCTTCATCGATGAAACGTTCATAGTGACCTAAGTCCAAATCCGTTTCAGCCCCATCTTTGGTTACGAAAACCTCACCATGTTGATAAGGAGACATCGTTCCTGGATCAACGTTGATATATGGGTCAAATTTCTGTAAAAAGACCTTTAACCCTCGATTTTTTAGTAAACGACCTAATGAAGTTGCCACAATGCCCTTGCCAATGCCACTGACGACCCCTCCGGTCACAAAGATATATTTAGCCACG
>DHGC01000080.1:0-6166 GCA_002402585.1 Erysipelotrichaceae bacterium UBA4808
CCAAGTAATTTGAAATTGATTACGGCCATCATCTTCATCTTGGCCTTGGTCTTGAATAATAAAGAGCTTAGACCTAAGTTCTTGAAAGGATGGGATAAACATGCTTAGACTATCAAACATTGAAAAGCGCTTCTATATTGGAACACCCCATGAAAATCAACTCTATCAGGATTTGAATATTCATATCCAAGAGGGAGAATTCATAACGGTCATCGGTTCCAATGGGAGTGGCAAGTCTACCTTCTTCAACATCATAGCGGGAACACTTCAACCCGACCAAGGTTCCATCCTTTTCAAAGGTCAAGACATTGCGCATCTACCTGAACATTTACGTTCACGTTACATCGCACGGGTCTATCAAGATCCTTTAAAAGGAACGGCCCCTTCGTTGACGATTCTTGAGAATCTTTCCATGGCTTATAATAAAGGGAAGAAATTCAACTTATCACGTGGTGTTGATCAGAGTTTAATCAAACACTTCAAACATGAACTCAAGTCCTTGAACTTAGGTTTGGAAGATAAACTAAACAATCGTGTTGGGACATTGTCCGGTGGACAGCGCCAAGCTTTAAGTCTGTTAATGGCAACCATGGTTCAACCTGAATTATTATTGCTGGATGAACATACAGCTGCTTTGGATCCCAAGACATCAGAATTGATCATCAACTTAACGCAACGTTTGGTTCGTGAAAAAGAAATCACAACGGTTATGGTTACGCATAACTTGAAGCAAGCCTTAGATTTCGGGGATCGCTTGATTATGTTTCATAAGGGTCAGATCGTCTTAGATATTCAGGGTGAAGAAAAGCAGAAGTTGAGTGTTATGGACTTGATTGCGAAGTTTAATGAACTCAATCTTATGCATGAGTTGAATGATTCGTTGATCTTAGGTTAAACGTCCAAATCGGACGTTTTTTAAATCATCTATTTAATACTTGTGGTATTGTTTACGTAAGGAAAACCTATGAACAATCAAGATAATAAATTTTCACAAGCAGAAACCTGTGTTCTTATGGAACCGATGCACGCCAATATCCTTGGCCATGTGCATGGGGGTGAATTGATGCGTTTGATGGATAATACAGCAGGAATCGCAGCAGCTAAACATGCTAAGGGTGCAGTGGTAACTGCACGTGTGGATGAATTGGAATTCCACAGTCCTGTATTGATTGGTGATATCGTAACATGCATCGCACAACTCTGCTATGTTGGGAACAGCTCCATGCAAATTTGGGTCAGTGTGTATGTGAATAATCTCAGTGATGCCAGTGAAATGAAGCTGGCTTTATCGGCCTTCTTTACGATGGTGCACCTCAAGGATAAAGTGGTTGCCCGTGTCGAGCCATTACATCCTTCAACGCCACTGGAACATAAATTGTATGCCGTGGGTGAAGCCAAGTATCTCGAAATCAAAGCTAAGAGGAAGAAACTATGAAGCGTAAAATCATATTTGACTGTGATCCAGGTTTAGACGATGCCCTGGCTTTATTATTGGCTGTGGCTCAGAGAGACTGGGATATTCTAGGCGTAACAACGATTGCGGGGAACTCTTTGATTGAGTATACAACACAAAATGCTTTAGATCTATTAGCGTATTATGGAAGACCGGATATTCCTGTAGCAAAAGGCTCGAGCAATCCCATTTTGGGTCGTTTCGCCTCAGGTTCACATGTGCATGGATCCAAAGGGATCGCCAATATTGAATTGCCCAAAGCGAAACGTGAAATTGAGAAACTACGTGCTCACGAGTGGATCGCACAAACACTCATGGCATCTACTGAAAAAATCATGATCATTGCGACAGGTCCACTCACGAATGTTGGCATGGCGATCAGCTTGTATCCGGAAATTTTGGATAAGATTGAAATGATTTCACTTATGGGTGGATCGGTTCATGTGGGCAATGTGGGTGCGGTCATGGAAGCCAATACGAAGAATGATCCCGAAGCAACACATATTGTTTTTAACGCAGGGGTGAAGATTGCCATGTTTGGATTGAATGTAACCTATCAAACTGTCATTTATCCGTATGAGATGGATGAGATCGCACAACTTGGTAAGTTTGGAGCTTTAGCTGCAGATTGTCTAAGGTATCATTTTAAAAATTATCAGGACCTTCCTTACTTTGAAGGGGATCCATCGCACGACAGTTGTGCGGTTGCGTATCTTATTCAGCCAGAACTCTTCACAATGGAAAACCTTAATGTCGTCGTGGACTTAAGTGGCTCATACAGTCGCGGTCAGACCATTGTGGATCAACATCGTGTGACAGGCCGACCATTAAATGCGTGGGTAGCTCTTGCGTCGAACAGAGAGGGCTTTGTGGCTTTGATCAAAGATGCTGTGCAATGTTTGAATCAAGCGTAGAAAGGTTCCATTTTGATTGAACTGATTGATGTAACAAAAACATATACAACGCGCTTAGGGGTAGTAACACAGGCGCTTGATTCGATAAATTTAACATTGCCCGAAGTGGGTATGATTTTTGTTTTAGGTAAAAGTGGCAGTGGGAAATCGACACTCTTGAATCTTTTAGGGGGTTTGGATCGTGCAGACTCAGGTCAGATTTTAATCAATGGGGATGATCTTGGTACTAGAAGTGGTGAAGATTTAGATGCTTATCGATGCCATGACATTGGCTTTGTTTTTCAAGACTTCAACATCATTGATCACTATAGTGTTCGTGAGAATGTTGGGATCGCGATGGAACTGCAAGGTAAAGCAATCAATCACGATCATCTGGAGAAGACCTTGGCGACGGTGGGCTTGTCGGATTTTGAACAACGCAAGGGAAATGAAGTTTCGGGTGGACAGAAACAAAGGATTGCGATCGCACGTGCTTTGATTAAACAACCCCATTTGATTTTAGCAGATGAACCAACAGGGAATCTGGACTCTGAAACATCAAATCAAATCATGGAGCTCTTGAAAGAAGTATCAAAAGATACTTTGGTTGTGATTGTGTCGCACGATTCTGAAGAGGCAAAACAGTTCGGAGATCGTATTCTTTACATTAAAGATGGAAGGATTGCGAAGGATGAACATATCCAAACAAGCGTTCACAAAACGAGCCAAATAAATGAACATAAAGGGTTCTTGAAGTTAAGTTCAAGTTTTAAATATGGGATGCATGCTTTACGTCCCAAACGCCTTCAACTCGGGATGACGAGTTTGTTACTGACGTTCAGTTTGATGATTTCAAGTTTGTTGGGTGCATATTTGCATTTTCTAGACAATCCAGACACAGTGCTTGGTAATACGTTGAAATCTGCAGATATCCAAGCCATTGTTGAGGATCTTCGAGGATACCTTACACAAGCCAATGCGGAAGGATTGATGATTGGAACGTATATCTTATTGTTGGGGATATTCTATGTGTTTCTTTCAATCAGTGTTGAACAACGCATCAAACAGATGGGTATTTTCAAGGCCATTGGAGCTCGACATCACGATGTGTTAAAGATTTTTGTTTGGGAAGCACTTCTATTAGGCATGAGTTCTTTCGTTTTGTCGAGTTTGATGGCTTATATTTATCTCTTGGATATCAACAAGAAATTCTATGATGGTCTTCAAGTTCTTGTTTTATATCAAGCTCAGATTGTATTTCATGGAATATTATCCTTGATTCTACCCAGTTTGTTCATTGTAGGTTTGACACTCAATACCTTACGCAAGAACAGCGTGATCTCAATCCTAAAGGATAGCTGAATGATAAAACTCATAAATGCAAATAAAACCTACACCAGTAAGGCTGGAATCAAAGTCAAAGCTTTGGATCATGTCAATCTCGATTTCAATGCGAAAGGGCTTGTTTTTATCTTGGGGAAAAGTGGAAGTGGGAAGTCCAGTTTATTGAACATCTTGGGTGGTTTGGATTCTGCCAACACGAGTAAGATTGTGATCAATGGTCAGGAATTCAAACGTTTTGATGATCGAACGTGTTCCATCTATCGAAATACACACGTCGGATTTATCTTCCAAGAATATAACTTGATGAATAATTTGGATGTGTATGAAAATATTGCGTTAGCTCTACGCTTGCAGAATAAAGAAGTAGATCAATCAAAGGTCATGGATATGCTTAAGCTTGTGGATCTTCAAGGATTAGAGCGAAGACGTTTAGATGAATTGTCTGGAGGTCAGAAACAACGTGTCGCGATTGCGCGTGCTTTGATCAAAGATCCAACCATCATCTTAGCGGATGAACCCACTGGTAATTTGGACTCACAAACCTCAAATCAAATCTTCGAGGTTCTAAAACGTTTGAGTAAAGATAAATTGGTTATTGTGGTTTCACATGATCGTGAATTTGCGGAACAGTTTGGGGACCGTATCATCACACTTAAAGATGGTAGCGTTGATGAGGATACGCAAAAAAAGGTGGATGAAACGTTTATTGAATTGCCTGAATCAATTCGAGCACGTTTGCCCTTTGTGCTCAAAGCGAAGATGAGCTTTGAAAATATCGTGCAAAACAAACTCAGATTGATGGTTACTGTGATGATCGTTTCTTTTTTAGTTGCGGTTTTATCTGCCGTCTATACGGCTTTGTATGTAAGTGCGGATGTGACGGGGGATTTGATGGATTTGAGTAAGCAGACACAGTTGGTGCTCAGTGAACCCATTCCTTTTACTCAAGCTGAAGTGATCAATCCCAAGCTTAACGACAGCAGTCCAAAGAAGTTAAATGGTGAAGCTCTGGTGGAGCTACAAAGAATCAGTGATAATCACCATGCCATACTGTTTCCTAAAACACATATGTGGGAAAATGAGGATTGGCTTCGTATCAAAGACTTGGGTTTGACCGTACAAAATCCTGAATCTTTGGCGAGCGATGTGGTCATTCGACCAAATACAGAACTACTTGAAACGATTGAAGAAGCGAGTTTAATCTTCATATCCAATCGTAAGGTATTGGAACGTGAACGATTGGGACGACTGCCTGAAGATCGTTTTGAACTCGTCATTTCCAGCGCTTTGGCTCAGTATGTTCTTGCTTCACAAGGGAAAGCGTTGGATGACTATCCTTCATTGCTTGATCAGTTTTTGAATTTAGGAACGTTTCATCGTCTAAAAATCGTTGGGATTGTATATGATGAAGCACTTCTTTTAAGAGGGGATCAGACCATCTTGAATACAACGTATACGAATCTCTATGTCCATCCCAGCTTTCTACGGTACAATCCTTTACCAACGCATCTTGTGAGTTATGGTGTTCAAATGACGGAACAGACGAATACCCACGCTTTGATTGAGGATTTAAAAACAGTGGGGTCTGTAACGCTATTACCACGCATCACAGATCGTTTGAATCGATATACGCGACATGAGTTGAACTTGTTGATGGCGGTTTTAGTCCCGATCATTGGTTACTTTGCGATTATTTTTCTTGGGAATTACATAGCGTCGAGCATTCTAAAACGCAAGAAACAGATTGGCATCTTACGCGCTTTAGGCGCTGAAATAAAAGAGGTCCAGTGGATCTTTATGATCGAGATCCTCTTTGTTGGGATATTGATTGTTGGTTTGGTCTTGGTGATGGTTCCCTTTATGATCGACATCCTGAATTTCATCTTCAAGGTTCATTTTTATGACACCTTCATTGCTTATTTTCATTACGATATCTTTAGTTTAGGTGTAGGGCATTTCATTGAGGTCATCAGTTTATTGGCCTTGGTGAACTTGGTCATTGTCTTCACACTGACCTATCACATCAACATTCTTGATCCAGTGGAGATTATTACAGGTCGTTAGGATTGATGAGTGCGTAGTGATAATGGTCTTCCCAATGTCCATTGATATGTACGTTCTTACGCATCAAGCCTTCACGTTCAAAGCCGTGTTTCTCAAGTAATTTCAAAGAAGGAACGTTGCTGGGCATGACACCTGCTTCAATGCGATGGAGGCTGAGCGTAATGAACGCATATTGAATCATGAGTTTAAGGGCTTCACTCATATAGCCCTTTTTATTATGTTCTTCATCCAATGCATAACCAATGTATGCACAACGGAGTGGCCACAGAATATCGTTTAATGCGATGGTTCCAATCAATTGGTGTGTATTATTCAGAAAGATGCCAAAGCGATAGCTCTCTTTATTTTGCCATTGTGTCTCATAGGCATGGATGTATTTACGGATGTTGGCAAGGGTGTAATATTGCTCAGT
>DHGC01000080.1:6274-21303 GCA_002402585.1 Erysipelotrichaceae bacterium UBA4808
GCTTATATCGAGGTAAATTTATGAAAATCAAAATATGGGCAGACTATAGTTGCCCTTTCTGTTATATCGGTAAGACCGTGTTACAGAAGGCAATTGATGAACTGGGCTTGGAAGATGTGGAAATAGAATACAAAGCTTTCTTGTTGGATCCTAACGCACCGATGACAAACTCTGAAAGTACAGAAGAAGCTTTGGCACGTAAATATCGTGTTTCACGTTTAGAAGCGAAACAAATGGTAGATGGTGTTGTGCAACGTGCAAAGTCGGTTGGTTTGCATTATCGCTATGATTTAATTCAGGCGACAAATACGAAAGCAGCGCATCGTTTATTGAAGTTAGCTAAGGATGAACATAAGAAAGCAATGAATGAAGCTTTGTATCATGCCTATTTTATTGAAGGGAAGAATCTATCCAATCCAGAAGATCTTGCGCAGATCGCTTTAAAATTCGGTGTCGAACAAGCGGAAGTACAAGCCTTATTTAATTCAAATATGGCACAAAACGAGTTGGAAAATGACCTGAAAGAAGCACAAACACTTCGTATTTCTGGAGTTCCTTTCTTCTTGTTTGAAGATGGGACGAGCATCAAAGGGGCTCAGCCGATAAGTGTATTTAAAGATAAACTTGCTAAAAAGTAGTGTTTACTGTGAAAATTGTGTGAAAATTTTCAGGTGAATGTAATAAGATTCATTGGTTAAATTGATTGTATCCTTCTTTTTATAATGCTATATTCTAGATGTAAACACTTACAATGTGTTTAGATAGGGAGGCATATAATGAAGAAGTTACTTATTCTTTTAGCGACACTTCTCTTGGCTACATCACTTGTTGCATGTACAGCTGAAGAACCTGTTGTCGAAGTGAAGGACGTCACCTTAAAAGTGTGGGGTTCTCAAGATGACCAAGCAATGCTTGGCGAAATGGTTGAAGCGTTTAAAGCAGCTCATCCAGAAGCAAACTGGACGATCGAACTCGGAGTCGTTGGTGAACCTGATGCACGTACCAAATATTTGGAAGATCCAGAAGCTGCTGCAGACGTTTTCGCTTATCCAAATGACCAAGTCATGGACTTAGTCAATGCGGGTGCTTTGTATGAAGTCACAATCAACAAAGATGCGATCGTTGCTGCTAACATCCAATCTGCTGTTGATTCTGCAACTGTTGATGGCAAACTTTACGGTTACCCAATGACAGCTGACAATGGTTACTTCATGTATTATGACAAGAGTGTCTACAGTGAAGAAGATGTCAAATCATTAGACAAAATGTTAGAAGTTGCTCAAGCTGCTGGTAAGAGCGTATTCTTCGATGTATCCAATGGTTGGTACATTGCTTCATTCTTCATCGGCGCTGGAAACACATTCCAAATGGTCGATGGCAAACAAGTATTGGATTTCAACAATGAAACAGGCGTAAAAGTCGGTGAAGCGATCAAAGCATTCACAGCACATCCTGCATTCTTAACAGGCGATGATAACATCTTCAAAGCTGGCATGGGTACAACCATTGCGGCTGGTGTTTCCGGAACTTGGAATGCTGGTGATATCTCCACAATCTTAGGCGAAAACTACGCAGCAACGAAGTTGCCTGAATACACATTGGGTGGCGTTGCGACACAATTGGGTAGCTTTGCTGGTTTCAAATTGATGGGTGTCAACAGTTTAACGGCATTCCCAGAAGAAGCAATGGCTTTAGCTGAATTCTTGACTAATGAAGAAAACCAAATCAAACGTTTCGAAACGCGTAAATTAGGTCCTTCTAACAAGAATGCGGCTCAAAATGAAGCTGTTCTTGCAGACGTTGCGTTGTCCGCTTTGGCTCAACAAGCACCCTTTGCAATCAGCCAAAACGCTGTAGCTGGAACCTATTGGGGACCTGCTGAAGCATTCGGTTTAGCTCTTGAAAATAAAGACTACACAATGTCCATTCAAGAAATGCTCGACGCTTTAGTATCACAAGCTGCTGGCGAATAAGCTTAAAACAAGGATTCTTATCAAGGGCAATATGGTTTCATATTGCCCTTCTTCTTAATGAAGGGGTGTACTACAAATGGTCAATGGGTTAAAAGCATTTGGAAAACGAATTGGTTTGTTTTTTACGCATTTCTCGCAAGGGGATTTAATCACCAAGGCATCTTATGTTGTCATGGGTTTGGGTCAGCTGTTGCGCGGGCAATGGGTAAAAGGTGTAGCTTATTTAGGCGTTCAACTTGTTTTCATCTTCTACATGCTTTTTTCAGGGATATCGAGCATTTTAGGTTTAGGTACATTGGGAACTAAACTTCAAGAACGTGTTTGGAGTGAAGAGCGCGGTATCTTTGTCGTTCAGCCTGGAGACAACTCAATGTTGATGTTGTTATTTGGGGTTGCGGCGATTTTCGTCGTCCTAGCTTTCTTAATGTTCTATTGGATGAGCGTCTCTGGGTCCTATCAAAACCAGATGACATTGGAAGCTGGTAAAAAGCCGCTGAATTTCAGACAAGAAATCGATGTGTATTTGAATGAAAAATATCATATCACAGTGTTAGCGCTACCTGTCTTTCTGACATTTTTGTTTACCATTGTTCCTTTGGTATTTATGATATTACTTGCATTTACGAACTTTGACCGGTTCCACCAGCCTCCAGGGAATCTATTTACTTGGGTTGGTTTTGAGAACTTCACTGCTGCTCTGTGGAAGGATCCACTAAAATCGAAAACGTTTATTGACTTGTTGATTTGGACTTTGATTTGGGCTGTGTTTGCAACGGTATTGAACTATATCTTTGGTATGGTGCTTGCGATCATGATCAATAAGAAGGGCATCAAGCTCAAACGTTTCTGGCGTACGATTTTTGTTATTACGATTGCGGTTCCTCAGTTTGTAAGTTTGATGTTGATGTCACAACTCTTAGCAGACCAAGGGACACTGAATGTCATTCTTCAAGAAATGAATTTGATTGATAAATTCCTACCGTTCTTATCGGATCCAACGATGGCTAAGGTTACCGTCATTGTTGTCAACCTTTGGGTTGGGGTTCCATATTCGATGTTGATTACTTCAGGCATTTTGATGAACATTCCAACGGATCTCTATGAAAGTGCCAAGATTGATGGTGCGAATGCATGGGTTCAGTTCTGGAAGATTACGTTACCGTACATGTTGTTTGTGACAGGTCCATATTTGATCACACAGTTTATCGGTAATATTAATAACTTTAATGTCATTTATCTCTTGACCCGTGGTGGTCCACTCTCCTTGGAATATTTCCAAGCAGGTAAGACCGACCTCTTGGTTACATGGCTCTATAAACTAACTGTAAATGAACAGAACTATTCATTGGCCTCAACGATTGGGATATTCATCTTCATGTTGAGTGCATTCTTTTCATTAATCGTATTCAACAAAACAGCTTCAACACAGAAGGAGGATGATTTCCAATGATGAAAAGCATGAAAGCACGAGCGAAAGCTGGCAATGCCTTGATTTATGCCGTTCTATCCGGTTTATCCTTTATCTGGATTCTACCGATCGTTTGGTTGATCATGTCTTCCTTCCGCAAGGAACCTGGGGCGTATACGGCCTATATTATTCCTAAGGAATTTACTTTAGATAACTATACGCGCTTATTTACCGAAACGACACTTTTCAACTATCCACGTTGGTTTATGAATACCTTGATTGTAGCGATCTTCAGTTGTATCTTCTCGACAATCATTGTGTTATTGACGAGTTACGCTTTGAGTCGTTTGCGTTTCAAGATGCGTAAACCGATGATGAACATTGCTTTGGTCTTGGGGATGTTCCCGGGGTTCATGTCGATGATTGCAATCTATCACATTTTAAAGGCATTTGGTTTGACGCAAAGTTTATTTGCTTTAGTTCTGGTTTATTCCGGAGGCGCTGCATTGGGGTATTACATTTCGAAGGGTTTCTTTGATACGATTCCCAAGGCGATTGATGAGTCAGCGATGCTGGATGGGGCAAGCAAGAATACCATTTTTTGGAAGATCACCTTACCTTTATCTAAGCCGATTGTTGTCTATACGATTTTGATGTCCTTCATCGGACCTTGGGTTGATTTCATCTTCGTAAGTGTCATCATGAAGGATAATTATCAGAATTACACAGTTGCCTTAGGTTTATTCCAAATGTTATCGCGTGAAAATATCTATCAATACTTCACACGCTTTGCGGCTGGTGCGGTCTTGATTGCCATCCCGATCACTATTCTCTTTATCTATATGCAGAAGTATTATGTGAGTGGTATTACAGGTGGCTCAGTAAAGGGTTAGTATGTTAAAAAAGCTATTATTGATTACATTCATCATCGGTTTATTAACGGCGTGTTCAAGCACGCCGATTCGTTCGGATAAGAACTATGTGTATTACGAAATCTTTGTTGGATCTTTTTATGATACCAATGACGATGGTATGGGTGACCTCAAAGGTGTTGAAGAAAAACTGTCATACCTCAATGAGATGGGTGTAGGTGGTTTATGGCTGATGCCAATCAACCCATCACCGACCTACCATAAGTATGATGTGACGGATTACAAAGCGATTGATCCTAAGTATGGAACAATGGAAGACTTTGATAATTTGATTACGAAAGCAAATGAATATAAAATTGATATCATCATTGATTTGGTATTGAATCACAGTTCAAGTGAACATCCATGGTTCATTGAAGCAAAGCGCCAAGTATTGAATGATGAATGTGATTTAGAACCATCGTACTGTGATTATTATGTCTTCAGTGAACAAGCTCAAGGTAAGTATTATCCGATTGGGAAAGGTTATTACTATGAAGCTTTGTTTTGGGAAAAGATGCCAGATTTTAATTTAGATAATCCTAAAGTTCGTGAAGAATTCGCTTCTATCATGAAGTTTTGGTTGGATAAGGGTGTCAAAGGATTCCGCTTGGATGCGGTCACATCTTTCTACAATCAAGATGTACCTCGCAACAATGAGTTCTTAGCTTGGGTGAGTGATACTGCCAAAAGCTATAAAGAGGATGCTTATATCATTGGTGAGGCATGGTCCAGCGAAGGTACGGTATTGAAATACTACCAAAGTGGAGTTGAAAGTTTCTTCAACTTTGGCTTGTCTGCGGCAGATGGTAAGATAGCTTCAACAATACGTTCGAAGAAGGGCCAAGACTTAGCATCCGCCTTGGTCAAGTACCAAGCTCAAGTTAAGGCCATCAATCCAGACGCCTTGGATGCACCATTTATTTCCAATCATGACCAAGGCCGCAGTGCTGCATATTTCAAGAGTGATCAAATCATTCCCTTGAAGCAAATGGCAAGTCTCTATCTCTTGATGCCAGGACGATCCTTCATCTATTATGGTGAAGAAATTGCGATGCGTGGTAGTGGTAAAGACGAAAACAAGCGCTTACCGATGATTTGGAGCTTGAGTGATAATGCAGGTCAGACGCTTGGCCCAAGTGCAGCAGACTATAAGAATGAGTTGACAGCAGGGGTGAGTGAGCAATTGAAGGATAAGAACTCTTTGCTGAATCACTACAAAAATCTTGCACGCATCAAGAATACATACAATGTGATCACAGAAGGTGATTTGGAGGCACTTGATCTTCACCCGAATGTATATGCTATTAAATCTTCGAATGAGAATGATGCGGTTATTGTGATTCATAACCTAGCAGACGAAAAGGTTACGCTTAAATTTGATTTTAGTACCTATAAGATTGTCGAGCAGATTTATCACCATAGTACAAAGAAAGCAAGACTCAATCCACAGTATCTTGAGATAGAAGCTTCTAACTCTGTCGTGCTGCATAGAAAGTAAGCAAGTTTATGACTTGTTTGCTTATTATGCTTGCATCTAGTTATGATAACTATATAATAAAATTATAAAGATTAAGGAAAACTATGGACGAACTGCATATTGCCCGATGGGCTGAATTACCCTCGATTGATCTGTACAAGGAACAAGTCATTGATCTCGTGAATCTTAATCTGACGCAATTGGGCTTGCGTCCGATAACGGCATCCATGATAAACAACTATACCAAGTTGCGATGGATACCAGCTCCTGTCAAAAAGAAGTACAGTCGAAGGCATGTATCCCATATCATGGTTATCGCACTCCTTAAGGATATCTTTGAACTCTCTGAGATTGTCAAAGGCATCCATTTAAGTAAAGAAGCCTTGGGCTTGGATGTGGCGTTTGACTGCTTCATTGATGAAGTTGAGAGAGCGGTTCAATTGGTCTCGATTGAGAAAAGCGAAGAAGCTTTTAGACTGGATCAGCTACCCAGTGTGCACCGTATCTTACGTTATACAGCTTTATCCTTTGCCTTGCATCGTTTTACACGTAACTTATTGTTAGAAAGAGAAGGTATCATCCATGAAGCATAAAATTGCATTACTCACAGACTCGGGCAGTGATGTCCCCTACTATTTAGTTAAAGAACTTGGAATATTCGTCGCAGCTCTACAGGTCAATTACAAAGACCACAGCTATCGTGATGGGGTCGATATCGATGCAGAAACGATGTACGAACGACTACCTGTCGAAGTGCCTTCTACATCCTTACCGCTCGGTGAAGACATCACCAAAATTTTTGAACAGATTAAAGCTGAGGGTTACACACACATCTTGGCAGTCGTTTTATCCAGTGGTTTGTCCGGTACGTTTAATCTTATCAACCTGATGGCAAAAGAAGCGCCACTTCCAATGGAAGTTTTGGATACAAAGAACATTGGGATTGGGAGTGGTTTAACGGTCATCAAGGCAGCTGAGTTCATCAAGGCAGGTTTGAGCTTTGAAGATGTGATCGCTAAAGTAAAAGAAACCATTGATAAGACCAAAGTGTACTTTGTTTTAGATACCTTGGAATACTTACAAAAAGGTGGACGTATTGGTAAAGTCACAGCCTTGATTGGTTATGCTTTAGACTTAAGACCTATCATTACCTGTAATGATGATGGTATCTATACGACCGTAGCGAAAGCACGTGGACGCACGGTTTCAATCAATCGTTGTCTACAAATGGCCTTGGATTTCGTTAAGGATGCGGATTCGATTACGGTTGGTTTGGCGCATGGTCAAGCCTTGGATGAAGTTTTAAAGTTGAAGGAACAGTTGCTTACAAAGTATGGTGATAAAGTAAAAATCTATGTGGGTCAAGTATCGCCTGCGTTAGGCGTTCATACAGGTCCTGGTTTGATTGGGATGGGAATTCAAATCGACTAGCATATTCCTTCATTCTTCAAAAGTGTTGTGTTAAGCTTTTGAATAAAGGGGTAAGCATTATGCCAAATCAAATCATATCGGTGTCCACATTTATTCCAAAAGCAATCAGTCTTGTATGGAATCGATGGACACTGGCTGAACATATCATCTATTGGAATTTTGCGTCTGAGGATTGGTGTTGTCCGTTTGCGATCAATGATGTGTTTGTGGGTGGTCGTTTCGCTTGGCGTATGGAAGCGAAGGACGGAAGTTTTGGCTTTGACTTCACAGGTCGTTATACGCATATCGAAGAACATAAATGCCTTGAATATACACTGGATGATGACCGGAAAGTAAGCATCCAATTTAATGAGTGTACAGATGGCGTTGAACTTGTGGAAACATTCGAGGCTGAAGCTGAAAATTCAATTGAACTTCAATCAATGGGTTGGCAAGCAATCTTAGATAATTTTAAGAAATACTGTTTAGTTGACTAGAGAACCTCACGAGAGGTTCTTTTTACGTTGTATTTAAACGATGAATTGTCTATCATTGAAACAAAGAGGTAAGCTTATGAACTTTCTACCCTTATACATCATTGGGGCAATCTTAATCAGCTACGTGCTATTTGAGTCTGTTGTCATTTACCGCAAAGCATACCAAAGAGGTCTGGAATTGGGGATGACGAAGACGCAACTCAATGAAACGACACGTAGTAGTGCGATTTTCTCGATTGTGCCATCGCTTCCAATCTTGATTGGTTTGGTTACCATGATTCCCTTGTTTGGCAATGTGGTCATACCTTGGATTCGATTGAGTGTCATCGGATCGGTGAGCTATGAAACCTATGCGGCATCTCAAATTAAATTGGCTGCTGGCGTTTCGAGTTTAACCGAAAACCTGCAGGTGTATTCGACGGCGATTTGGACAATGACCTTATCGATCTTAAGTGGGATGATAATCCTCATCTTCTTCTATAAGCAATATACCAATAAGCTGGAGGCTATCAAAATAAAGGATCCACGTTGGTCAGAGTTATTGATTGCGGCACTGTTCATGGGTCTGGTTGGGACGATTGGAGCCCAACAAATCACCATGGGCGGATACAATGCCATGGCCTTGTTTATTAGTATTGCGATCATGGCGATTCTTGCCTTGATATCACGTAAGCTTAAATGGATGGAAGAGTTTGCATTACCAATTTCGATGTTGGGAACCTTGATTGCGCTCTACTTCATCATGGGGGTGTGAAATGACACAAGCTCAATATATTGAAAAACTGCATCGTCATGGGCGACGCTTCATGATCATATCGACCGTGTTGATGCTTCTGGTACCCTTTGTATTCAGTTTAATCAACAACGCATGGCCGACTTGGGATCTGATCGTTAAAGGCTTCATGACCGTTGGGGCAATCTACATTCCAATTGGTATCATTGAAACCTTGAACTATGCGCCAATGCTCGGTGTTGGGGCAACCTATATTTCACATGTAACAGGGAATATTTCAAACTTGAAGCTACCCGCTGCTTTAAGTGCGATGAAACAAGCAAATGTGGAGCCAGGAAGTGATGAGGCTGAAATCATCGCAACCTTATCTGTTGCGTCTTCCTCAATCGTTACGACGGTCATTATTTTTGTAGGGGTCGTATTGTTGCTTCCATATTTAGGTGTCGTTCAAGAATTCTTAGGACCGGTAACAGACTATTTAGTCCCAGCCATTTTTGGGGCCTTGGGTTTGGTCTTCGTGGTTCGTCATTGGAAATTAACCATTGTGCCATTGACCGTTATGCTTCTACTTTTCGCCTTTGTAATCAAAGACCCAACGGTACAACCTGTCTTCGTTCCAATTGCTTCAGTATTATCGATGCTTACGGCACGCTGGATGTTTAAGAAAGGTTGGCTAAAATAATGGATGCACTGGAGCGGCTACAGCTTATATTACAAACTAAAACAGTTTCGTATGCAGAACGAGAAATGATTGATTTTAAGGAGTATGAGAAGTTTATTGAACTGATTAAGCAACACTATCCATTACTGCATGAAAAGGCAGGGGTAGAACGTATTGGAGGCTACAGTCTTCTGTTTGTAATTAAAGGAAAGACAGATTTAAAACCGATTGGATGGATGGGCCATTATGATGTGGTGCCTGTAAATTCCGAGGGCTGGAACCATGAACCTTTTGGGGCGACTATACATGAAGACTATGTTTATGCACGTGGTGCATTGGATATGAAAGGCCATGTGGTGGCGTTGCTAGAAGCAGTAGAGTCCTTATTGAATGAAGGAAAAGAATTTGAACGTGATCTCTATATCATGTTAGGACACAACGAAGAGACGGGTTCGACTATGCCAGACTCTGGTGCTAAATCCATCAAGGAACTCCTTATTTCCCGAGGAATAACTTTTGAATGTGTATTGGATGAAGGTGGAGCCTTCATTGATGGGAAGAAACTTGGTGTGAATGGAACGGTCGCACTCATCGGTGTCGCTGAAAAGGGGTATCTTGATGTGGAAATCATGGCGCGTCGTGAAGGTGGACATGCTTCAACACCGCCAGAACGGAGTGCGCTCTATGAAGTGACGCAAGCAGCAGGCTTGATGGAGGCAAAGAAGTTTAAAGCGGATTTCAACCCGGCAACACGTGCGATGTTTGAAGCTTTGGTTCCAGCCATGGATCAACCATTAAAATTCCTTTTCAAATACAAAGACATCTTTAAACCAATCCTGCTCAATGTGATGACTAAAAATCCAGAGACAGCCGCAACCGTACGAACGACCGCTGTGATGACGATGGCATCCGGTTCTAAAGCACCGAATGTTTTGGCTCAAGATGCGAAAGTGAATTTGAATTGTCGCATCGTTCCTGGAGATTCTGTGGATGACGTTGTATCACGGATAAAGAATCGTATTGGTAAACGCTTCACTGTGACACCCATCAATGGAAACAATCCCACTTCTGTATCTTCTGTCGAAAATCGCAGTTATAAGACAATTGATCGAGTGATTAAAGAAGTTTATTCAAACTTGAAAGTAGTCGCGCCGTATTTAATGATTGCGGCTACGGATAGTCGTATTTATCATGATCAAGCTGAAGGTGTTTATCGTATTCAACCATTCATGAGTATCAAAGATGATCGACCTACGATCCACGCGGATAATGAACGTGTTGCGATAGCATCGTATTACCAAGGGATTCAGTTCTTTAAAACTTTGATGTGTGAATTAAATGGAGTTCAATAAAATGCATAAAATAGCGATTGTCAATTCGAGTAGTTTTGGTAAATATTTTCCGAATCATATTGAACGTTTAAAAGTCTTGGGTGAGGTTGAACACTTTACTTTTCCACAAGATATTGGAGGCAAAGATTTAGCGACAACTCTATCTGGATATGATCTGATTATTGCAAGTGTCACCCCTTTTTTTACAAAAGACTTCTTTGACCACCATCCTGGATGTCGCTTGATTTCTCGACACGGTATCGGTTATAACAACATCGATATGGATGCGGCTACGGATCATAAGTGTATGGTCACGAAGGTTGAAGGTTGGGTTGAGCAAGATGCGGTTGCGGAAAATGCAATCGCTTTATTGATGAATTTGACACGACTTCAAAGTCCTGCACAGAAGGCAGTGCTAGAAGACAAATGGGTTGATCGAGCAAAGTTCCTGGGTTATCAAGTGCGTCGTAAAACGGTTGGCGTTATTGGCTACGGGAATATTGGATCACGTGTTGGGGAAATCATGCATAACGGGTTTGAGTGCCGTGTGCTTGCTTATGATCCGAAATTGGATTTGAGTCAAAATACGTCCTGTGAGGCAAAGAGTTTAGAAACACTATACAGTGAAGCCGATATCCTGTTTTTGAATGCAAGTCTATCTGCTGATAATCGTCATATGGTTGATGAACAAACCATTGAACGATTAAAAGATGGCGTGATCATCATCAATACAGCTCGAGGTGAGCTGGTTGATGATCAAGCTATTCTTAAGGCTGTTGAAACGGGTAAGGTCTTTGCGTATGGAGCAGATGTGGTGGAGGGAGAACCCATTGATTCTAATCATCCATTACTTAGTCATCCCAATATTCTTATCACACCACATATTTCAGCGTATACCTATGAGTGTTTAGAAGGTATGGGCAATTCTTGTGTAGAGGATTGTGAATCTGTCGCACGACATGAGCTACCAAAACGCTTGATTAATGTACGCTTGAGGTCCTTATGAGATGGTTTGAATTGAATGGAAAATCATTCTCCATGGTTCTTTTTGACATGGATGGTTGTTTGATTGATTCCGAATATCTTAACATCCGATTATGGGGTGAAGTATTCAACGAGCATAACGTACCCATCGATCATGAAGAAATGTTGAATTGGAGAGGTTGGGATTTCAAGGCAGTTGTAAATCGTATCGAAGAAGCTGCGCATAAACCAGGAAGTGCAGACGGTTTTCGGAAGGAACGTGATAAACGCTTCTGGAAGGCAATGGAAATGGGTGATTTGAAGCTTAAAGCAAATGTTTTGGACATCTTAAGTGCATTGGACGCTAACGGAATTCCATATGCTTGTGTGACATCGACGCATTCATTCAAGGCTGATGTGATCTTAAAATATTTTGATATCTATGATCGCTTCAAGTTCGTATTAACAGGAGATGCTGTGCAAAAGTTGAAGCCAGACCCAGAACTGTATTTGAAGGCGATTGCAATGAGCGATACCCCAAGTGACAGTGTTTTAGTCTTTGAAGATTCCAAGCATGGAATTAAGGCTGCACGAAGCGCAAATTTGAATGTGGTGTATGTCATCGATCGCGATCCAATTGATGTGAGTGAACTGGAATGTCTTGACGTCGTAGAATCCTTCAGTCAAATCTTAGAAAAAATGCATTGGAAGGACGACGAAGTCGTAATGTGGAAGCACTGTGAAAACAATAATCTCGATTGACATTGGCACAACCAATCTTAAAGCTGGCTTGTATGATTTAGAAGGACATTTAATGCATGTTTCATCGCGTCCAGTCCAACTGAAAGAAACGATTCATGGCGAAATATCATTTCATCCTGATACGGTATTGGCATCGTGTTTTGATTTGATTCAAGAAATGTTGAATCGTGTACCCTATGATGAAGTTGTATTGTCTTTAGGCTCTGCCATGCATACCTTTATGGTACTGGATGCACATGATCGTGCTGTCAGTGAATGCTTGATTTTTTCTGATCAACAAGCAAAAAATCATGTGGAAGTTTTCCGTGATACTTATGAACGGATGCAAATCTTCCAACACACGGGAACACCTTTGCATACCATGTCCTGGATTCCGCGAATTCTATGGTTGAAAGCAGAGGGGAAACTTCAAGCCAACGATCGCTTACTATCATTCAAAGAATATCTCTTATTACATTGGTTCAATCAACGCATCATCGACGTATCCGTTGCCGCATCCAGTGGTCTATTGAACATCCATTCTCACCTCTGGCATGAGCCTTTACTTGAAGTATTGGGGATCCAAGCATCACAGCTTTCTAAGCCTGTTCCCATTACACATCATTTCGAAGTCGACTCACTGTTGTTTATCCGACACTTGACGGTCGTTGTTGGCGCAAGTGATGGACCTTTATCAAGTTTAGGCACAACGCAAAATGATCAAGCTCGAACCTTGACTGTTGGCACTTCTGGTGCGATCCGTCGCTTCAGTAAGACACCGATCTTGAATCCTAAAGCAAATCATTTCTGCTATGCCTTTTGTGAGGATCATTGGATCGTAGGTGGACCCACGAACAATGGAGGGAATGTCATCGAATGGGCAATGAAACAGTATGCACTTAAAACGGATAAACCCTATGACAAACTAGCAAAGCTCTTAAAACAAACACCACAGAATGATCTGATCTTCTTACCCTACTTATTCGCAGAACGAGCACCTTTATGGTCCAATGAAGCGAAAGGGTTGATGTTTGGCTTGACACATCTCACCACAGCGGATGATCAGTTGATCGCAGTTGTAGAAGGTATTACGATGAACCTCAAGGCAATTGCCAACAGTTTTGATACTGGAAATGAATTCTTGTATGTCAGTGGTGGCTTGAGTAAGATTGAAGCATGGGTGCAGCTCTTGGCCAACATCTTTGGGACCGATGTGTTTGTGGATGATGGAGCGAATGCGGCTTTAAAAGGTGCCTTTCATGTGGCACGAGCTGCGCTTGAAATAAGCCCCATGTTTACAGAAGAGAAATCTTTATCAGAGTCTCATCTTCAACCTCAATCTAAAGTTGTAGACTATTACACAAAAAAACAACAGCATTTTGAGAAGCTGTTGTATGGATGCTTGAACATCGCTTAGGCGGTGTTTTATTTTACTTTGACAGAGACGTTGCCACTGGTCATATCAACGGTGAAACGGACATCGCCTTCGAGATAAATTGGATCATCCGAATCCCCTGTATAGTTGAAACTAGGTGTGAAGTTGCCGGATGTCTTATCCACATCGAATTGGAAACCTTCGGCTTGACTCAGGATGAGTTCGGCATTGCCGCTGGTCATTTCAAGTGCCAATTGTTCAGGTGCGTCCAGATGTGTATCGACATTGAGATTTCCGCTGGTCATATCGATTTGAATCAGGTTTGAGAATGAACCACTTGTGCGGAGTTCTCCAGAGGTCATTTCAACGCGAAGATCTTGGCCGAATACATTGTTAAGACGTGCATTGCCACTGGTCATTGTCATATTCAATCGATCAACATTCGCGTCTGAGAGTTTAAGTTCACCTGAAGTCAGATCAACGATCATGTCCTCGGTATTTAAATCCATTAGTTTATGACTTCCAGAGGTGAGGTTCAAAATGATCTCGTCATAGTCGCTTTGAGGCAATTGGAGTTCCAAATACGTCAATGGGGTACGGTAGAAGAAGAACCAAACATTGTTTTTGTTTTTACTGCGAATGGTGAGTTTGCCATTCGACGCATCGATTGATGCGTATTTCGATGCACTCAAGCCTTTTTCTGCCTTCTCGAGTACATGAATCATATTATCTGTACTGGGTGTGACCGTGATACCGCCACTGATCCAATCGATTTGTATGTCTTGGACGTCCGCATCGAAACTCAAGTCTTGAACAACTTCTAGGTTTTTCGAATCGTTCATACTTTGAATCAAAGAACCACCTTCTCTAAACATCATGAAGAGATAAATAGCTGCGACTAAGATCAATGCCCATAATAAGATCTTAAGCAAATTGAGGATACTACGCATCGTTTCTTCTTCCCAAAGCAACCAATGCTTTAATGATGTTAAAGAGGGCAGATGCGATGATGAAGATGATCCATGAATAGTGCCAAATCATTTGTGTGAAACTGACATAAAGGTAGATGGCTGTGACGATCAACCAATAGGCAGAACTCAAACTTGCACTTAGACTGTCTTCGTGTTGTTTCTTGCTCTTCCATTCTTTAAACTCTTCAATCATCGTTTCTTCTTCTTTTTGGTATTTCGGCTTGCTTGCGCCATTGTAGACCAATAAGCCCGTCGCAATCGCAATAAACATAAACATCAAGACAAGGCCTAGGGTTCCGTTGCCATACATTTCAGAGGTCGCAATCAAGATCATTGGACTGATGATGTACATCATAACTGCAATGGCAACCAAACGCGCACTTCGTTTGCGTTCTTCTGGGCTTACACTGGAGAGCACGTGACGTTCTTTTAGCCCTTCTGTTAGTTCACTGAGATCGCCAATCGATGCAATCACGAAGTTGTAGGCTTCTTCTTCAGATCTTCCTTGTGCACATTGATCATTGTATTTCTCGATGAGATTGGCAATGAGTTCTTCTTGCATTTCGATGGATTTT
>DHGC01000080.1:21427-43528 GCA_002402585.1 Erysipelotrichaceae bacterium UBA4808
ATCAAGCCAGCTGTTTCCAAACGACGGAAGGCTGAGTAGAGTGTTGCTTCTTTTAATTCAAATAAGTTGTTTGTCTTCTCCTGAATGGATTTATTGACTTCATACCCATAACTATCTTTTTCAATGAGTAGTTTCAAGATGATGGTTTCGGTATGTCCACGCAAGAGATCGGATGTAATGCTCATAGCGTATCTCCTCTCACAATACTATGATACAAATAGTTACTTCGCCTGTCAATGTATATTATGAAAAATAGTATATTTTTTTCAAAAGTAATAAAATCAAGCGAATGACATCGAAGATTAATGATGTTATCATAAAATAAAGTGAAGGACAGTTATGGCAACAATCATCGATGTCGCTAAAAAAGCAGGGGTAGGAATCGCAACCGTTTCACGTGTGATCAATAAGTCTGGTTATGTTAAACAAGAGACGCGTGAGAAGATTGAACGCGTAATCAAAGAGATTGGTTATGTGTCTAACGAGATCGCACGCAGTATGACCTTGCAACGCAATAATATCGTGGCGTTTGTTTTGCCAGATTGTTTGCACTTCTTTTTTGGCGAACTTCTTTATCATGTCGAACAGGAATTGTATCAAAAAGGTTATAAGTTGATGGTTTGTAATTCGAGTGAGCAGTTAGAGAAAGAAATCGTCTATATTGACATGTTGAAGACGAACCGCGTCGATGCGATCATCTTATTGACGAACAATGACATTGAACCGTATCTGGATAAATCATTCCCGATTGTATCCTTTGACCGTAAGTTCAAAGATGTTCCCTTTGTGGCCAGTGATAACTATATGGGTGGTGTTAGTGCGGCACGTCATTTAATTGACAAAGGATGTAAGCACTTCATGTTTATTGGAGATGATGCACAGGGAGATAAAACACCGGTTCAAACCGAAGTTAGTAAACGACGTTTAGGCTACTTAGATGAATTGAAACGCAATGGGATTGAAGAAGTGATTCAAATCGAGTATCCATTAGGAAACTATTTATATCTGCCTGAATATGTGCATCAAATCATTGCGGATCATCCAGAAGTCGATGGAATCTTTGCCATCAGTGATGTGGTTGCGGCAGAGGTCATCTTTAATATTGAGAAGGGTGGACGAAACGTACCTGATGATGTCAAAGTCGTTGGTTACGATGGAGGTCGAAGTTATTTTAAGCTTGGGAAACGCATCACGTCGATTTCTCAGTCGCCTGAATTGATCGCACAAGCTATCGTTTCAATTATCTTGAGACTGGTCAATGATCAATCAAGTGAGAGTGTCATCACACCCGTTACCATCAATCTGGGAGAAACAACGTAGTTCCATAAAAGTATTGACAGCGCTTTCATCGCATGTAATACTAATAGCGATGATAAATGAATTAGTGAACCCTGTTCAAATAGGGTTCATGTTTAAACAAGATATGGAAAGCTTTCCATATAGGGGATTGTATGATTCAAAAAGATAATATCGCGGTAAAAATCGTATGTTTCCTGGCTTCCGTCGTGGTGGTGTTCTTTTTACCTTTGTACTCTTTGGTTCTTTGGATATCAAAACTACTAAACCATGAGATCGTTTGGGAGTTGGATGATCGAACTGGACCTGTCAGGCGATTTTTGGTTCGCAATTGGTTGGGAAGCAATGCGACCGCTCAACAGCATCGTATCTTCATTTATTTTCTATTACCTTCATTCAGTGCCTTCTTTGTTTTCGTAACGGTTCCCTTCCTACATGGTTTATTTCTATCCTTAACGAATTGGTCAGGTTTGAATACAGGTAGTGAAGTGTTCATTGGTCTGCAGAACTATGTGGTGATCTTCAAAGATGCACGATTTGCATATTCGTTGTATCGAACGGTGCTGTATTCGGTTATGAACATCTTTGCGATCAATGTGGTGGCGTTCTTCTTGGCGATCTTGGTCACACAGGAATTACGTTTTAAGAATATCTATCGAGCGGGCTTCTTCATGCCTAATTTAATTGGGGGTTTGGTTCTGGGCTATATTTGGCAGTTTATCTTCAATCGAGCTTTGGTCAGTGCTTCTGAGTTTTTCAACCCAAGTCTGTTGATCAGTGGTGAAACAGCTTTGCTTGGATTGATTATTGTCGTAACTTGGCAATATGCAGGTTATATCATGATGATCTATGTCGCGGCAATTCAGAACATTCCGCAAGACTTGATTGAAGCAAGCAAGATTGATGGGGCTAATGCTTGGCAGCGCTTGAAAACAATCACGTTACCTTTGGTTGCACAAGCGTTTACGGTGTCCATGTTTCTAACCTTAGTCACGTCGTTCAAACAATTCGATACGGTCATGAGTTTGACCCAGGGTGGTCCGGGGGCAATCATGACCCATTGGATTGGATCGATGTATGGTTTGGTTGAAATGCCGGTTGTACAATCGACGAACTTGATTGCCATTAACATCTATCAGGAAGCCTTTAGCAAATATCAAATGGGTGTTGGACAGGCTAAAGCTATTGTCTTCTTCATCTTCTTGTTAGCCATATCGTTATTGCAGGTCTACTATAACAAACGTCGGGAGGTGGAACTCTAATGCAAAAAGCACTAAAAGGTTTCTTTACACCGAAACTGTTTCTTGAGTTGTTGGGAATTGTGTTGTTGGGTGTCTTCTTCTTTCCGTTCATGATGGTCATCTTCAACTCCGCAAAGAATGCATCTGAAATTATTGCGACACCTTTGAGCTATCCTGAAGATTGGTCGAATTTGATTAAGAATATCCAAGAGATTCTGAGTCGTAGAAACATTGATTATTATCGTTCATTCGTCAATTCAGTTATTATCACCAGTGTCAGTCTGGCTGCGATTGGTGTCTTCAGTGGTATGGCTGCTTGGATTTTGGTGAGAACTAAAACTCGTTACTCTTTCTGGATCTTTATGTTTTTCTTGGCTGGAATGGTCATTCCGTTTCAGGTCGTTATGCTTCCGTTGGTTCGCTTATTAGAAACACTAAGAGCAATGACAGGCATTCAATTTAAAGATACCTATCATGGTGTTATCTTGGTCTATATTGGATTTGGGACGCCCTTGAGCATTTTCTTGTTCCATGGTTTCATCAAGTCAATTCCGATTGATATCGAAGAAGCCGCAATCATTGATGGTTGTTCAAAAGCTCAAGTGTTCTTCCTAATTGTCTTACCGATCTTGAAACCAATCTTTGTCACACTTCTTGTGTTGAATGGAATGTGGATCTGGAACGATTATCTCTTACCAGTATTGGTAATTGGTTTGGGTGGTTCAGTTAAGACCTTACCTCTATCGGTTGCCAATTTGGCGGGTTTCTATGACAAAGAATGGGCTTTGATTCTGACAAGTGTCTTGATGGCAGCCTTACCGATATTGATTCTCTTCTTGTTTGCGCAGAAACACATTATCAAAGGCATGACCTCTGGAGCAATCAAATGAAACGCGTGGCTTGTGCGATCTTTGATTTGGATGGGGTCTTGACCTCAACGACCGCTGAACATTTCCAAGCCTGGTCCATGTTGTTTCTTAAACATTTTGGAATTGAGTTAGATCCTAAACTTGAGTCGCTCACGCGTGGGGTCTCACGGATAAGTTCACTGGAAGTTTTATTGAATCACTATCAGATTGAATTGAGTGAAGATAAGAAAAGGCGTTTAGCGAATGAAAAGAATCGTTACTATAAACATCTTATTGAGACCTTTGATGAGGGGAACCTCTTACCAGGGGCAAGAGAATTGCTTGAAACCTTAAAAGAACGTGAAATTAAGATTGCGCTTGCGAGTGCTTCAAAGAACAGTGGTGTCTTATTGAATCGCTTGAAGATTGATGGTTATTTCGATTATGTGGTCAACCCAAGTCGAATCAAAGGGAAACCCAACCCAGATATATTCGTTAAGGCGCAAAAATATTTTGGCTTAAAAGCGTCTGAATGCATTGGCTTCGAAGATGCGCTTGCCGGTGTTGAAGCGATAAAGAAAGCTCGTATGTTTGCGATTGGTGTGGGATTTGAAGATCTAAGCAAAGCTGATCTGGTTGTGGAAAGCTTACCACAACTCACGAATGGAATATTAGACCGCATATTGGAAGGGAAACAAGTTCATGGACGTCATCGAACATCAAGCAGTAAAAATCGTACGTAATCACCGCATCAAAGCAGAAGAATTGATGGTGGATGAAACCATTTTTTCGATGGCGAATGGTATTTTAGGTACACGTGGACATTTCACAGAAGGTTATGGTGGTAATCTCGATTATCCTCAAACCTACATGAATGGTGTTTATAATACCTTTCCTTATCACTATGAAGAGAACTCAATCCAGTTTCCACAGATTGGTCAAACAATTATTAATCTTCCTGATGCATCCTTGATCACGATTGAAACAGACTGTGAACGTATCAACTTATTAGATGCCAAGTTGATAGACTTGAATCGAACGTATGATTTGGCGATTGGTCTTATCACACGTAAAGCACATTATCAAACTGAACTCGGCTTTGATTTCTATGTTTATGAAGAGCGATTGGTTTCACAACTTCATAAGGATGTGATTGTCCTCAAATTGGAACTCGAATCGCCGAATTACGAAGGCATCATCACATTTAAATCCTATTTAAGAATGCCAAATGTCAGTCGCCTGAAAACCTTTGATCCACGTGTGGGTCAAGCCAAAGTACATCTCGATTTTGTGAATGCATACGCCAAAGAAGGCTATGCGGTTCTCAATACGAAAACAAACCGTACAGACTTCAAAATCAATGTTGGAATGGCGCATGATTGCATGGGAAAATATCGGACCGAAAACACGAAAGTAGTCTTTGAGTGTGCAAAGAGTTTACACAAGGATGAAACGGTGAGCATTAGTAAGTATCAAGTTTATCAATGTGATGTCTTGAGTCCCAAAGAAGATGTGGAAGATTTATTGAGAAACCTCAAGAAATATCCCGAGTATGTTGAGGAACAAGCACGTTATTTCGCAAAGTTTTGGATGAGTAATCCACTTCAACTCAGTCATCCTGAAATCAATGAAGCCATCCAATACAATATCTTCCAGCTTTATTGCAGTGGGGGAGAGCATGAACATCTTCAGATTGCGGCGAAAGGCATCAGTGGTGAGGGGTATGAAGGTCATTACTTCTGGGATACCGAAATCTACATGTTGCCGTACTTTATCTTAAATCATCCTGAGAAAGCTCGAAGAATTCTCATGTTTCGTTATCATCACTTGGACCAAGCCAAGATTGAAGCACGAAAAATGGGCATCCAACGTGGTGCGAAAATACCTTGGCGTACGATCAATGGGACGGAGGCATCTCCATACTTCTTAGCGGGTAGTGCTCAACTTCACATCAATAGTGATTTGGCATTTGCCATCATGCAATACTATCATGCGACACTTGACGATCGTTTCATGCTTGATTATGGTTTTGAATTGTTGTTGGAGACTGCGGTATTCATCTATGACCATGGTCATATGTATCAAAATGAATTCCATCTCGCAGGTGTGACAGGCCCCGATGAATACACGGTTCTTGTGGATGATAATTACTATACCAATCGCATGGCGAAGTTCCATTTCGAAAGTGTTGTTAAATATGCGAAGGATCATCGTGAAGTTGAAGAAATCCTGCAACATAGTGGTTATGATGGCTCATTGATTAATGACTTGAAAGATGCTGCTGATAGAATGTGTTTATTAGTGGATGATGAAAAGCAGCTCGCACTTCAAGATGCAAGCTTCATGCGTAAGAAGCACTTGGATCTTAAAACAATTCCAATGAGTACACGTCCGATGTTGCTTCATTATCATCCTGTGTTTATCTATCGTCATCAAGTTTTAAAACAATCGGATGCGATCTTAGCTTTGACCTTAATGAATGAACACGATAAGACGTTATTCAAAAACAGCTTTGATTACTATCTACCCATTACAACCCATGATTCAAGTTTATCGAAATGCATGTATGGGATTGCAGCGTACAAACTGAATGAGACAAAGCTTGCCTTTGAATACATGCAAGATTCTGTTGAAATTGATTTAGCGAACTCAAAGAACCATACACAGTTTGGCTTACACATGGCGAACATGGGGGGATCTTATCTGTTGGTCTTGATGGGTCTCTTAGGTTTACAGATTAATGAGATACTATCGCTGAGTCCAGTTTATCAAGATGAGATTGAGAATTATCAGTTAAGCATACAGTTTCAATCCACGCGTTTACTCTTCCAAGTCGTCCATAATCAATTGATGATTCATGTAAACAAACCAATTGATATCGATTTATTTGGTAAACGTATTCATGTGGACAGCTTCCATTCGGCAATGATCAAGCTTGCTTGATTAAGCATATTTTCAATTTTTCACAAAGGAGGAACATAAATTGAAAAAATTAATTGTTTTATTGGTTGTGATGATGGCATTGTTCTCATTGACGGCCTGCTCCGCTGACGAGGAACCGGTTGAAGAACCTAAATCGCTTGTCATTTTCCAAAACAAAGTAGAGATTGATGAAGTCATGCGTACCTATGCAGAAGCATGGGGAGCTAAGAATGATGTCACCGTTACACTTAAGACCTGTGGTGGGGATGCTTGTGCATACGGAACACAAATTTTGGCAGAGTTCCAAGCCAATGAACAACCGGATATCTTCGTCATTGAAGGGATGGGTGGATACAACATCTATAAGGATAAGATTTTGGATCTCGGCGGTGCTGCTTGGACAGCGGATACTGAATTGGAATTTGCAGTGGATGGTACGGTTTATGGTTTCCCAGTTGCTGTTGAAGGCTGGGGTATGGCATATAATAAGGATATTCTCAATGCTGCAGGTGTTGATATCGCAGCTTTAGAAGATGTTTCACAAGCTGAATACGAAGAAGTATTTAAGAAGATTCAAGCGTATTATGATACGAATGGAATGGATGACTATGTTGTGGTTTCGATGGCTGCTGGTGCAGGTATGCACTGGGTAACAGGTTTACATAACTTCAATGGTTATCTATCCGCTGGTTTAGATTACAGTGACTCAACGGTCATTGATAAGTTGAATAACAAAGAAGTGGATACGGATCGGTTGAATCAATTGGCGAATTGGGCTGAACTCTTATTCACGTATGGGGATAAGACGATCCTAACAACCGGTACATATGATGATCAAGTCGGTACGTTTGCAAAAGGTAAAGCAGCATTCGTTCACCAAGGTAACTGGACCGATAGCTCCTATGCTGATTCTGATTTTGAAATGGGTTACTTACCTCACGCAACGATGACGGAAGGCAATGACAAGATTTTCATTGGCGCTCCATCGTATTACGTTGTGAATAAAGATTCTGCAAATACAGAAGTTGCTAAGATGTTCTTGGAAGATTTAGCTGCAACTGCTGAAGGCCATGACTACATGGTTAATAAAGCAAACATGGTTCCAGCGTTTAACAGTGTTACTTTGACACCTAAGACACCTTTAAGTGCAGCTGTAATGGAATGGAATCAAGCCGGTAAAGCGTATGCTTGGTGGCAAAATGATATGCCTTCTGATTTCGGTATGGGTACCTTAGGTCCGATCTATGAACTCTTTGCAAAGGGTGAGATCACCAAGGATCAGTTCATCAGCCAAGTCACAGCAGCAATCAAACAGTAAATGAATTAAATAAAGGATGCATCTAAGCATCCTTTCAATTTATGTTGTATAAAGTCTAAGCTTTTCTGATAATGGTTCCATTCTTAACCGATACATCCACATGGTCAATGTTAGGATCCTGTTTTGCTGTTTTTACATTGTATTTGATTAATGATTCTGAAATTGGAGAAGACATTGGAGAGAGGATGGCTTCATGTGGACAGTTCATCTCACAATGAAGACACAAAATACAAGATGTGTTCCAGACGGGATAATTATCCTTATCTTTTGTCAGATTATGGGTTGGGCAGTTACGGACGCATGACCCACACTTTTGACAGCGCTGTTTATCCAATTTGAACATGTTTTGGTAGGCTTTTTCAATCATGAAACGATTGGTGAAGAGACGTTGGAAGCGGATCATCGCAGGGAGTGATTCAAATTTCTCTGCCCAAGCATCATCATGAGGCTTCGCAATCACATCTGAGATGAATTTCTAAGCCTTTGAAAGCTCGTTCATTCGGATGCTTGAATGAGAAAAAACTTTCCAACTTGAGACAAAGGTAATAATAATCTTTTCCTTTAGTATAAAAATAACCGATGATGTCTGATTATTTCAGCTTTAAGTGACGTGTGAATCTTAGATTGTTTCATAGGCATGGCTACCACTCAATAAGAAGACAAAAGTAGGCTTGTTGTTTAGGCTCGGCAATGTTTCCAAATAACATTGGGAATGAACTGGTGAGCAAAACCAAAACAAATCATACGCATTGAAATCTAAGCTTGGAATTTGGACAAGATTGTGAACATCCTAAGTCCAAGTATGATCTTCTAGAGTCCTACCCATTAATAGAGCAATTGTTTCACTTGTATAATCAAGTGAGTAACATACGATGTGACATCGCATGGTCTTCACTTCCTTTACTCCCCACAATATCGCACTTTAAACTATTTTTCCAAGTTTTGATGATTCTTATTGATTCTGTGAAAGCCTATGAGAACAAACACCCCAAAAAGAATGCCAACCCAATCAATCATCATATCTGTTACTGCCATGGCTCTTCCAGGGATAAAGCTTTGTAATGTTTCATCCAAAATAGGAACCAAGAAACCGAGATAGAGAAAAAGTTTGTTTTGCGTGTCGTTAGAACTTTGCTTAATGAAAAGACCCAGAATGAAGAATTCCGTGAAATGGGCTCCTTTACGAATCAAAAAACTCAAGAACTGTTGCTCGATTTCAATGCCCATACTGGCCAAGAGTGATTGTATCGTTGTTGTGATCATTCCACTTTGAAGGCTTGAACGTGATCCATCCTGTAAAGAAAAGGATAGGATGACGATAACCCATAAAAAGCTAAGTATTGGAAAGAGCAGTTTGTGTTGCTTGTGTTGTTTTGGCATAGGAAGTCGATGTCCTCAATGGTATAATTATAGCGTGAAAACTCTAGACCTTAAAAAAATAATCTTTGACTTCATGCTTGTGATAACAGGTAACTTCTTTTTGGCAATTGCCGTACATACATTTATCCTACCATATGAAATTCTGTCTGGTGGTGTTGCGGGGATTGCGGTTTCAGTTTCACGGTTGACGGGTGTACGTTCAGATTTAATCATAACTATTTTGATTTGGGTCTTGTTTGCTTTAGGTGCTTTCTTCTTAGGTAAGAAGTTCACGGTCCATACCATTTCAAGTAGCGTTTTATATCCAATTTTTCTTAATATATTGGCGGCGAACCCAATTCAAGTAAGTATTGATCCACTTTTGGCAAGTCTTTATGCGGGTTTGGTTGCGGGTTTTGGGATTGGTCTGGTGTTTCGTACAGGGGCTTCAACCGGTGGTATGGATGTACCCCCTTTGATCATCCATAAATATACCAATATTGAGTTAAGTCAATTGGTACTCATCGTAGATTTATTGACGGTTTTATTGGGCGTGTTTGTTTATGGGATTGAGGCGGTACTCTTGGGGTTCATATCCGTTTGGGCGACTTCGATTGCAATCAATCGTGTTTTGGTTTTTGGTGGTCAGGAAGCACGTTCTGTTATGATCATCACCGATAAAGTGGATGAAGTCGTGCATATGATTGATACTGTTTTGGAAAGGGGTTCAACCTTGTTGGAAGCGCAAGGTGGCTATACCCGTGAGCAACGTCAAGTCGTTTTAAGTGTCATCAACATGACTCAGTATCCAGAGTTGATCAAGCAATTGAATCTAATCGATCCAAAGGCGTTTGTCATTGCGACAGAGGCGACGGAAGTGAAGGGGAATGGTTTCTCCTTTGATTACAAGGTTTAATGAACTGGATGAAACCAGTTTTTTTAAGGGGTTGTCTTAAGTTTAAATTAAGCTTGCTATGCTATAATAGGGCTAATTGGAGATACTATGATTAAACTAAGTAATGTATCAAAAACGTATAAAAATGGTGTTAACGCACTTTATAATATCAATCTATACATCGATCAAAGTGAGTTCGTTTACATCATCGGTCCAACAGGCTCAGGAAAGTCTACTTTGATTCGTCTTTTGGATGCGGAAGAGAAACCAACTAAAGGAAATGTCGAAGTTGCAGGGATCAATGTGGGCTTGTTGAGGCATGGTAAAGTCCCTTATTATCGACGTCATATTGGGGTTGTATTTCAAGATTTCAAGCTCTTGGAACGCAAGACTGTGTTTGAGAATGTCTTGTATGCATTGGAAATCACACACATGAAACCTTTGGATGCGCGACAACGTGTTCGTGAAGTTTTACAGTTGGTTGATTTGAGTGAGAAGTCGAGTCACTATCCAGATCAACTCTCTGGTGGTCAACAACAGCGTGCGGTTATTGCTCGTGCGATTGCAAATAAGCCTAAGATTTTAATAGCAGATGAACCTACGGGTAACTTGGATCCCAAGAAGTCTGGTGAAATCATCAAGCTTTTAGAGAAAATCAATCATGAGGAAAAGACAACGATTTTAATGGTCACCCATGATATCGGAATCGTAAATCAATTTAAAAAGAGAACGATTGCCTTAGAAGCAGGACACATCGTAGCAGATATGGCTGAAGGAGGATACATTCAACATGAATCGCATCATTCGGCCCTTTAAAGAAGGTTTTGTTGGTTTGATACGTCATTTGGCAATGAGCTTTTCATCTATCATGGCGGTGATGATCACCTTGACCATTGTTTCGCTTTTCGTTATGCTTACGGTCAATATCCAAGAGATTACAAAATCCATTGAAGCTAAAGTTCAAATTCACGTTCAAATCAAAAATGATGTTGGATTACCAGGAATTGGTGAACTGGAACGCTCGATACGTGCAATGGATGGGGTTGTGGAAGTTGTTTTTTCGGATAAGGATAAAGAATTAAATCAATTCATCGACGCCTATGGCGAAGAAGGCAAGATCTTTGAAATGTATCGTGGTGAAAAGAATCCACTACGCAATGCATTTATTATTGAGGTTCAAGATGCCAATACGATTGATTCCATTTCTAAACGTGTTCAACGATTGGACGGCATCGAAAGCGTGAATTATGGTGGGGTCAATGCGATCAAGTTGGTGGATATCCTCAATTCGGTTCGTGATTCTGGCTTCATTCTCGTCGGCTTTCTAGGCTTTCTAGCGTTGTTTCTAATTGCGAATACCATTAAGATGTCGATTCATTCACGTGTCCATGAAATTTCAATCATGCGTACGATTGGGGCGACCAATGGTTTCATCAGAGCTCCTTTTGTGTTTGAAGGGCTCTTGATTGGTTTCATTGGGGCAATTGTGCCTGTTCTCATCAGTATCTTTGGTTATCAATATCTTTACAATGCTTTAGGTGGAATCCTCTTAAGCAATCTCTTTGTGTTAAGGCCGGTTTTCCCCTTTGTATATTACTTATCCTATTTATTAGTCTTATTGGGGATTTCGGTGGGTTTGTTTGGCAGTTATCTATCGGTCACCCGTTATCTGAGGGGTTATCGATGAAACGCTTAGGGATCTTTTTAATCGTATTTGTCATGGTTGTTTTGAACACAAGTCCGCATTCTTTTTTGGCCTATGATTTTGCAAATGAAGAAGCGTATTATGCGACATTATGTTCTTCAACGGAAGCTGTTAACAATAAAGATGCATGCAGTGCTTATCAGCTTTATGTCAACGGGAAGGCGCAGAGCGCGGCGAATGAATTGACGAATTTAAGGAATGAGCTAAAGGATGTCAAAACGAACATTCTAAAATACGCTGCACAAGTGACGGAGTATCAGAAACAAATCGATCAACTTAATGCTTCGATTGCCAACATAGAGCTCTCAATCACACTTAGTGAAGCATCCATCGCGGAACTCATTCACAACATCAATGTTCGTGAGGCAAACATCAAAGAGATCGATGCATTCATTCAAGATCGTATGGTGAACATGCAATCGTTTGTTTATTTGAATTCCTATATTGATTTCATTGTTGGGGCATCGGATTTTGTGGATTTGGTGCGAAGAATTGAAGGGATCAATGATATTACTCAAGCGGATAAATCAGAAATTGAGCGCTTAACGGAAGAAGTTAACGCATTCAATGCGGATAAAGAAGAACTTGAGCGACAAGTTCAAGTTCTTGAAGACAATAAATTGAATTTAGTGAAAAACAAAGAAACCGCGATTGGCTTACAAGATGCGGTTGAGACCATCTTGTTGGAATACCGTAATTTAGAAGCTGAATTGATGGCTAAGGAAAGTTATGCGGCTGCCAACCTCAAAGAGATTCAAAGTCAGTTAAAATCCATCGCATCCTCATTGAACAATGTCATCGCATCACCCGGTTGGGTTCGACCCATCAATGGTGGCTTTCGTATCTCTGCAGGGGCGTGGACCTATCCATTTGGCGGAACACATCTTGGCGTTGATTTTGCGGCACCCATTGGGACGGATTTACGAGCGGTTGCGAATGGGGTCGTCATTTACAGTACGAATGCATGCCCGACCTGGGGTTATTATGGAAATACCTGTGGTTCACCGGGGGTGAATCGTGGTGGTAACCAAGTTTATCTACTTGTTTCGGTTAATGGTGGTACTTATGGCATCATCTATATGCATCTTGAGAAGGATACTGCCATCAGTTCTGGTCAGATCATCAATCAAGGGGACTCCATTGGTAAAGTAGGTTCTTCAGGAAGCTCAACTGGGCCACACTTGCATATCGAAGTTCACTACTTAGGAACAAAGAACATTTCAGATTATGCATCCTCTTGGAATGGTGATTTAGGCTTTGGAAACAATTGGGGGAACGCAGGTTTGAGTTCGCGTTGTGATTACAACGGAAATCGAGCGCCGTGTCGTGAGAATCCTCTTACGATTTTCGGGGTCAGTTACGGCCAAAGTTATTAGCGATGTGCCGATGGTTAAAGACCATCGGCTTTATGTTAAAATAAGAATGCTTGAGGAAGAATTATGAGTGAGAAAAAAATAAGAATACCCGTTGAACGCTATGAGTGGCCAGATGAGCGTCGCTTAAAAAGACAGCGCCGTTTACGCACACTTTTCATTACGATCGGTTTGATTGTAGCTTTTGGTTTTGGTTATGTCGTAAGAACCGCCATGACGCCATTGACGACAAGTGTCACCAATGATTTTGAACGCTTTGAAGCAATTTTCAATGTGTTGAAAGATGAATGGTATTTTAGTAAAGACTTGATCAACCCTGAAGACAAACTTATCAATGATGCTGTCAATGGCATGATTGAAAGCAGTGGGGATCCGCATACGGTCTATATGAGTGCGGATGAAGTTCAAATGTTTGCGGAGTCCATTGATCGTGGTTTTGTCGGCATTGGGGTATCCTATTTTGATAATAATGGAACGTTCATCATTGAGCGTGTTTTCATCGATTCTCCTGCAGAAAGAGCTGGTGTTCAACCAGGGGATATCATTTATTCTGTGGATGGTGTTTCAACGGTTGGTCTCACATCAGATGAAATCGTTGATCGTGTTCGTGGTGAAGAAAATTCGATTGTAACAATCGAATTCTTAAGAGGTCAGGCTATTGTATCTTTGGATATCACGCGTGGTATCATTGCGAATACGGCTTTTGGTAAGATGTTGGAAAATGATGTGGCATTCCTTGAAATCTATCAGTTTGGGACGAGTACTGCGAGTGAAGTCAAACAATACTTGGAAGTGTTCAAACAAGCCAATGCGAAGAAAATCATCATCGATCTTCGTGATAATGGTGGAGGCTATCTAACTTCCTTAGAAGATGTTGGAAGTATGTTTATTCCTAAGGATGGGATCTTAATCAAACAAGAACTCACGAGTGGGGATGCCTTGGTTTCTAAGTCTACTGGGAACATTATACTTCCGTTCGAAGAAATTCTGATTTTAGTGAATGAAAACACCGCTTCTGCAGCAGAGGTTTTTGCGATTGCGGTGGAAGAAAATATTGGTTCTACGATTGTGGGTGTCTTAACCTATGGCAAGGGTACCGTCCAACAACAACGTCCTTTCTCGGATGGCAGTGCTTTGAAGTATACGGTTGCGGAATGGTTCAGTCCTTTGGGTAATAAGATCAATGGAGTGGGCATCACACCAGATGTGATTGTGGCTCAACACGAAGTCATGCAGGAATCGTTTACACTCTTGGAAGAGAATGAAAGCTATGGTTATGATCAAGTTCATGCGTCGATTCGGGATGCACAAGTCGCCTTGGATTTCTTGGATTATGATGTGGATCGTACCGATGGTTACTTTTCTGAATCTACTTTGACTACGATACAAGCTTATTTGAATGATAATAATTATATTGAGCTTGAAGCAGTGGTGAACAAAGCATTATTGGATACTTTACGTGCGGATGTGGTTCGCGAGTGGCATTTGAATCAAGATAAGGATCTTCAGCTTCAAAAAGCTTTGGAGCTTGCCTATGAATAAATTCGAACTGGTTTCACCGTATGAACCCCTAGGGGATCAACCTGTAGCCATCAAGAAGTTGGTTCAAGGTTTACGTGAAAATAAAAGAGCACAAGTTCTTTTAGGTGCGACCGGTACTGGGAAGACCTTTACAGTATCTCAAGTAATTGCGGAAGTGAATCGACCCACCTTGGTCTTCGTACACAATAAGACACTTGCTGGACAACTTTATTCTGAGTTTAAGGAACTGTTCCCTAACAATCGTGTCGAGTACTTCGTTTCAAACTTTGATTACTACCAGCCTGAAGCTTATGTGCCAAAGTCGGATACCTATATTGAGAAGACAGCGATGATCAATGAAGAGCTGGACATGCTTAGAATGTCTTCATTAAATGCAATTTTAGAGCGTAGAGATACCATCGTCGTCGCATCGGTTGCGTGCATCTATGCGTCCAGTGATCCTTCTCTGTATCGTGATCTGTTTTTTTCCATCCATCAAAACGAAACCATCGATCGACAAGATTTGATTCGCAAACTTGTGGATCGCCAATACAGTCGGAACGACATGGAACTCAAACGCGGTACCTTCCGTGTCAAAGGGGATTCCATTGAAATCTCACTGGGTTATACCGATCAATTCAACCTTAGAATCGAACTCTATGATGATGTTATTGAACGCATCACAGAAGTCGATCGTGTGAGTGGTAAGGTTTTGAATGCCTATTCTGTCTACAATATCTTCCCTGCTAATGAGTATACCCGCTCTAAGGAACAAATGCGTGAGGCTTGTAATAAGATTGAACGTGAACTCCACGAACGTCTGAATGTCTTGGAAAGCGAAAACAAGCTTGTTGAGAAACAACGACTTGAACAACGCACACGCTATGATTTGGAAGCTTTACGTGAGTTGGGCATGTGTTCTGGTATCGAAAACTATTCCATGCATATTGATGGTCGTAAACCAGGTCAAAGACCGTTTAATTTATTTGATTACTTCCCAGATGATTATCTACTGGTTATTGATGAATCCCATGTCAGTGTTCCGCAAGTCAAGGGGATGTTCAATGGGGATCGCGCTCGTAAGACGACTTTGGTTGAATATGGGTTTAGATTACCCAGCGCTTTGGAAAATCGGCCTATGCGTTTTGATGAGTTTGAGAAAATCATCAATCAAGTCATCTTTGTCTCCGCAACACCGGGAGACTATGAATTGGAACTAACCAATCATGAGGTCGTGGAACAAATCATTCGTCCTACCGGACTGATTGATCCGATCACCCATGTTCGTCCATCCAAAGGGCAGATCGATGACATCATCCATGAAATCAATCTGCGTATTGAAAAAGATGAACGTGTTCTCATCACGACCTTAACCGTTAAGATGGCGGAAGAATTAACCGCCTATCTCAAACGTTTGGATTTAAAAGTCTGTTATCTCCATCATGAAACATTGACCTTAGAGCGTATTGAAATCTTACGTGATCTACGTAAGGGTAAATACGATGTCTTGGTTGGAATCAATCTCCTTCGTGAAGGTTTGGATTTACCTGAAGTATCCTTGGTTTGTATCTTAGATGCGGATAAAGAAGGTTTCTTACGTTCGCATCGCTCCTTGATTCAAACCATTGGACGTGCGGCGCGTAATGCGAATGGTCAAGTCATTCTATATGCAGATCGCATGACGGATTCTATGACGAAAGCGCTTAATGAGACCAATCGTCGTCGTGAAATTCAAGTTGCCTACAACCTAGAACACGGGATCACACCAAAAACAATCAAGAAGGAAATCCATGACGTCATCCGCGGTAAAGAAACGCAGAAGATGGCAAATGCGTACCTTACGAAACGTCAGAAGTTGGATCGCAAGTCGCAAGAAGAACTCATTATTTCCCTGGAAAAGGAAATGCACGAAGCAGCACGTGTTCTGGATTTCGAGCGTGCCGCAGAACTCAGAGATATTGTATTGGAACTGAAAAGTTCGATGAAATAAAGGAGGACATATGGTCTATAAAGAATCAAAAGGCTTCCCAGAAGGTTTCTTATGGGGATCCGCTTCCGCCGCTTATCAAGTTGAAGGTGCGTGGAATGAAGATGGTAAGGGCAGAACCAATTGGGATGAATTCGTACGCATTCCGGGTAAGACCTTCAAAGGCACCAATGGGGATGTGGCGGTCGACCATTACCATCGCTATCTCGAAGATGTCCGTTTGATGGCGGAGATGGGTTTGAAGACCTATCGCTTCTCAATCGCTTGGGCACGCATCTATCCTGAGGGTAGAGGCGAAGTCAATGAGGCGGGTTTGAAGTTCTATGAAGATTTGATTGATGAATGTTTGAAGTACGGTATTGAACCGATGGTCACCATTTATCACTGGGACTTGCCACTCGCATTGGATACAGCGTACAAGGGTTGGGAAGATCGTCAGATCGTCGATGACTATGTCAATTATGCCGTAACTTTATTCAAACGTTTTGGATCCAAAGTCAAATACTGGATCACTATGAATGAACAAAATGTATTCACAACTTTAGGTTGGATGATGGCTTTACATCCTCCAGGCAAAGCGTATGATATGAAGACTTTCTTCCAAGTCAATCATCATGCGAACATCGCACATGCGAAGACGGTTATTGAATTTAAGAAACTCTTCCCTGAAGGCAACATTGGCGCAAGCTTCGCCTATGGTCCAAGTTATGCGAAAGACTGTGCACCGGACAATGTGATGGCACATTTGGATTATGATGATTTCCGTAATTATTGGTGGATGGATGTGTATGGTTTTGGACGTTATCCAAAATCCACATGGAACTACTTGGTATCCCAAGGCTTAGAACCTAAATTGGAAGCTGAAGATAAGCAATTGATGTTGGAAGCTGCGAAATTAGTGGACTTCATGGGTGTCAATTACTATCAAACAACGGTTGTGGAAAACAATCCAATTGATGGCGTTGGCATTAGTACTGAAATGAATACCAGTGGTCAAAAAGGTACTGCTAAATCACAAGGTATACCTGGTTTATTCAAAGATACAAAGAATCCATTCTTAGCCACAACGGACTGGGATTGGACAATCGATCCAATGGGTCTACGTGTGTGTTGCCGTACGATCACAAGCCGTTATGATCTACCGATTGTTATTTCTGAAAATGGTTTGGGTGCGTTTGATAAAGTTGAAGCGGATGGCTCCATCCATGACCCTTATCGTATCGCATATCTTAAAGCACATATTGAAGAGTTGAAGAAAGCTGTGGATGATGGTTCAGAAGTTTGGGCATATTGCACATGGTCTTATACCGATCTCTTAAGCTGGTTGAATGGATATCAGAAACGCTATGGATTCGTTTACGTCGATCAAGATGAAACGATGGAAGGTTCATTGAACCGTACACCAAAAGATAGCTATTATTGGTATAAGAAAGTCATTGAAACAAACGGAGAAGTACTCTAAAGATTATAAAGATACTATATTGTTTTATAGGTTTACAAAATCTAAATGAACAGTGAGTTGTAAAAGAACGTATAAATTTCGGGGATTGTGGAAATTATTAATTGAAATAATTTCTCGTGGAGGGGACATGGGGGATAATCATCGAATACGACAGGGAATACTTATTGGGAAATATAGAAGCTATTACCAAAGCTTAGGTTATGAAGGATTTGACCAAAATTCGTTTATTAGATATAAAAAAATGAATCTTTGCTCACAATCAACATTGTCTAGATTAGAGAATGGTTTAACTGTTTCTAGTGAAGAAATACTTTTAAATTTGATAGAAAAAATTGGTCTAAAATACTGTGATGATAGTCGTGTTTTTTATAGTGTAAACAGGCTTGCAACTCGATATTTAAAAATGATGACAACAAGTAGTTATGATGATCTAGTGAAATTCCGAGATAAAATTGAGTATTTATCGAAGGTTTATGAGAGTACTTTCTATTTAGGACAGATCATTGATGTCATTCGAGTGGCGTTGGACTATTTACTTAATAGTAAATTGCCAGAAATCTTTTGGCTTGAAAAAAATATTCACTTTAGTAAATCGTTTTCTGCAGAATTGAAGACTATATTGCTTGATCTTGCAATTTGGTATCAGGAGATAAGTCCAAGAAGTTCACCTCATATTGAGTCTTATATTTCAAGTGGTATTCACAAAGAATCTTTAACTACTCAATCTTTGTTAATAGAGCTAAATTTACAAATAAGAGAAGGTGATTTTTATAGAGCAATAAGACTTTTAGACAAGCTTTTGAAAGTTAATTTGAATGAAATATCAAAATTCAGATTACATCGCCTGGAATTAATGCTAAAGGTAAACTTGACAAAGTTTGAGAAAAGCTCTGATGAAGTTCAGGTGTGTGACTTCTCTGGTAATATGGTGTTTATTCCAAAGCAAGAGATGGCAAAATATTATAATTTTCTCGGGATATCTGAAGTCTATTGTGATCACTATCATTCAGCTAAGAATTACTTCTTACTTGCTCAAGAGTGCTTTGAACAAATCTGTGTAATACAGTTACCGTTTTTATATGAAGTTTCTTTACATGTTAAAGAATTCAGTATAGTGAATCAGTTGGATAAAATTAGATATTTTGTCAAAGACTATGGTGCTTATCACAATCATGTTTTCAGATATTTTGAGTTGTTAACTACTCAAGAAGACAGTAGCTCTTCACTTGCATATTTAGCAAAACATCTTAAGTCTGAAGTTCTTAAAACGAATAAAAAAATTATACCGCAGTCAATATTTGTGAGATCAGCAATTGACTCTGTTTCTCGAAATGGAAAGTACAAATTCATTTTTGATCTTCTTTATTAATCCACCACTTAAAGTGCTTACGTACTTAAGAATAAAAAGATTGATTTTAAAGATTATTCTAATATTATGAATTAATATCCATTTCTTACTGTTTTGTTTCCTAAGACGTACAATATATGTATCGAGGGGATTTGAGCAATATGAAAAAGGTAATTATAATTTCAATTTTAATTTTTAGTAACTTGATAGTTCTCAATGTTGATAACTATAAGCAAGCAACATGCATTCTGTGGGAATGCTAGGAGAAAAAATGAAATTTATTTCTAAGACTATAATTTCTATGATGCTGATAATGTAATCAATAATAGGCGTCAATGCTTCACTTGTTGAAGAACATATTAAAGATTCTAAACCAGATTTCGAAATAGAAAACTCCGGAATTGTTCCATTAGAAGTCCCTGAATACTATAAATATGATTATGTTACAATACAAACTGTGAGGAAAGATTTTACAAAGCCAGTAGATGGTCAACCAGTTGGTGGGCAAAGGTTTGCAACTGGTGGTGGACTTTATTTTGCTAGCAATGGTGGTTCAAGCTATACATTTTCTGTAGGATTTGCAGTTGGAGGTACTTACGCAATAAATGTTTCATTTGGTTATACAACACCTCAAGGAGTAGGTACTCTAGCGATGGCACCAAACACAACTGACTTTTTTAAACTTTACGTCAAAAAGGAGTTTGATGTAACGCAAAAAGCGGTGTATGGATATCCAACTAATGGTGGGCCAAGAGTCTTTCTTTACTATATTTATGTAGAATTGTTCATTCGATCCACACATGAAATGATTAAAGTGTAGATACGAAAATCCCCTCGAAACTGAATTATTAGCAGAGTTCAATTAACTCGATAAGTGTTTTAATTTGACAAAGATTGCCAATAATCGGAGTGAAAAATGAAAAAATACAGTAGATTACTCATATATTTTATACTTGTTTTATCGATTTTTTTAAATATTTTACAGTTCTATGTAAATCTATATCCAGAACTGAAAAGCAAACATCTACTTGGTACATATATTGCCAACATCACTGATTCTTCTAAAACGGGAGTTATTCAATATATGATTTCTTTCTCAAATGACGGTAAGTTCATTCTATATGGGAATAGTGTCTTGAAACTTGATGGAGAATTTATTAAGGTTGATCAAGATGTATATAGACTTACAGCAAACGGATATAATGAATACATTAAAAACGAGGAAGATCACTTCTATCTAGTAATCGAAGATGAAGAGACTATGATAAAATTTGTAAGGACTAGCCTATCCCCATCATATTTTGAGTAAACTGACTTTGGAATTAATAACGCACTTAAACTTAGATTTGTAACTCTCTGAAAGTCGTCGTGCTAGATTAAACTCTACATAAGAGTTTCTTTCCACAAGTTAATAAATTTTTCTGAGCTGCAACACTTTATCCATTTATGGTTCAATTTATTTAATGGCTATACTTTTTCAATTATCAATTAGAGTTGTATCTTTTTGTTCTAAGAATATCTTACGTGTCACAAAGTTGAACACCATGACGATACCAGCGGTTAATACCTTGGCAATCAAGTCATTGATGCCCATGAAATCAACCATAATGAACAAGCATAATAGATTCAATCCCAAGCCCATGACGCTCAAGGTCGCAAAGATCGCGAACTCATGGTGTTTCTTTAAGTTGTCCTTCGACTTGAAGACGAACTTCATACTCATCATGTAATTAAAGATCAGAGATATCGTAAAACTAAAGAAACCTGCGGTGATGTAATAAACCCCAAACAGTTTCGTTAAGACATAATAAATAATGAAATCAAGGACGAAGGATAAGCCTCCGACAATGACGAATTTAAAGATTTGTTCAAATAGTTTTTTCATACGTTCAACACTCACCATTGCATTATGCCAAAAAAATGGACACCCGTCAATTTGGAGTGTGTTTAAGCTTCGAAAAGCTTTGTCTGGTGTATAATAAGCGTATGCAAAAAGACTATATTGAAATAAAAGGGGCGCGTGAAAACAACCTCAAAAACATTAATTTAAAGATACCTCGCAACCAATTGGTCATCATGACCGGGCTTTCGGGATCCGGTAAGACTTCACTGGCATTTGATACGATTTATGCGGAAGGACAACGACGTTATGTCGAATCGTTAAGTGCGTATGCACGTCAATTTTTAGGCAATTCAGAGAAACCGGATGTCGATCTGATTGAAGGTTTATCTCCGAGTATTGCGATTGATCAAAAAACCACCTCTAACAATCCCCGTTCAACTGTTGGGACGGTTACAGAGATTTATGACTATCTTCGTTTGATGTATGCTCGTGTGGGGACACCCTATTGTCCAAATCACGATGAACCGATCGTGGCCCAAACCATCAAGCAGATGTTGGATCGTGTCATGCAAGAAGAAGATGGCACACGTCTTCAAATCTTGGCACCCATTTTAAGACAAGCCAAAGGCACCCATAAAGATCTCTTCGAGAAACTTCAAAAAGAAGGCTTTTTACGTGTCCGAGTGAATGGCGAACTTAAGATGTTGGAAGATGAAATTGTTTTAGAGAAAAACAAGAAACATGACATTGACTTGATCGTCGATCGCATCGTCAAACATGACGATAGTTCCACGCGTATTCAAGACTCGCTTGAAATCGCCTTGAAACAAGCCAATGGCTTAGCTTTGGTTCTAACTAAAGATGAAGAGATCCTTTTCTCAAGTAAATACGCTTGTCCGAAGTGTGGTTTCACCGTTGCGGAACTTCAGCCGCGTCTCTTTAGCTTCAACTCACCTCTGGGTGCTTGTGAGACTTGTAAGGGT
>DHGC01000105.1 GCA_002402585.1 Erysipelotrichaceae bacterium UBA4808
AAGGCAAGAGCGTTAAACCCTCTGCGATCCGGATTTGAATATTGCCAAAGCTCAAAGGAGCCAAGGCTAAACTGATGGCGGCATAGATGGCCGCAATCATGGCGATTTTACTCAAACTTTGACTTGTCAATTTCATATCGTTTCCTCTAACGTTGATATTCTATAGAAAGCAGGACCATAATGCAAGGGAATCCGTATATCCGTATCGAATATCTGATAGGATCAGAAAAACTCGAGAAAATAAAACAAGCTCATGTTGCAATCTTTGGCTGTGGTGGTGTCGGTTCATTCGCCATCGAAGGTTTAATAAGAAGTGGTGTCAAAGAAGTGACACTTATTGACTTTGATACCATCGATGTGTCCAATCTCAATCGTCAACTGATGACAAACGCAAACAATATTGGAAAAAGCAAAGTTGAGGTCATGCGTGAGCGTATCTTAAGCATCCATCCGGATGTTCTGGTTCATTTGCATCCTGTTTACTTTAATGAAGAAAGCGAGCTTTCATTTGCGCCTTTTGATTATGTCATCGATGCGATCGATGCGGTGCCGTCCAAGTTGGAGATCATGCGTCGAGCAGAAAAAGCCAATGTACCCATGATCATGGCTTTGGGTACGGCACGCAAGTTGGATCCAAGCCAATTAAAACTGAGTGATCTCTATCATACCAGTTACTGCCCCTTGGCCAAGAAAGTTCGTATCCTTGCACGTAAGGAAGGTCTTCGCAATATCAAGGTCGTCACATCGCTTGAGGCATCCAAAGAAGCAACCTTTGTGCCTGAGCTGAATAAGGTGGTTGTAGGCTCCATGATCTTCGTTCCAGCAAGTGCCGGACTGCTCTTAGCTTCGACAGTCATACAAGATTTGTGTCAAGATGATGTTATAATAAAGAAAATGAAGATGGGAAATTTATGGAACGCGAGTTAAAAATAGCTGTTTTGATCGATGCGGAAAACGTATCGGATAAGTATGTACAAGTCATCTTTGATGAAGTAAACAATCATGGGACCGCAACCTATAAGCGAATTTATGGAGATTGGACCAAACCAAAAGGTTCACAATGGAAGAATGTTCTCTTGAACTATTCCATTTCACCCATCCAGCAATATTCCTATACATCGGGTAAGAATGCATCCGATGCGGCCTTGATCATCGATGCCATGGATATTCTGTATTCAGGTCAAGTCGATGGCTTTTGTATTGTGTCTTCGGACAGTGATTTCACACGGTTGGCATCCCGTCTACGTGAAGCTGGCAAGTATGTCTTGGGGATGGGCGAGAAGAAGACACCACCCGCTTTCATCTCGGCGTGTGAGAAGTTCAAGTACTTGGAAGTCTTATTGGAAGCAACACAACCAGAAGTTGTTATCAATCGTCAAACGACAGATAAAAAATCGGACCAATTGGTCGCGACGCTTAAAACCATCATCAATGAAAATTCGGATGATGATGGCTGGGCTTTCTTAGGGGAAGTTGGAAGTATCCTTAGTAAACGTAATCCAGATTTCGATACTCGAAATTATGGATTCCAGAAATTGACGCCTTTGGTTTCTTCATTGAAACAGTTTGAGATTCAATCGCGTAAGACATCGAATCCAAACATCACCCATAAATACATACGGATCAAATAAAATGCAAAATTTCTTAGAATTAAAGGATGTATCGCTTAAAAAATACAATACCTTACACTTAGATGCACACGCTAAACGTCTTTACTTTCCCTTGAATAAAGAAGGTCTTGTGGAAGTTCTTCGTGTTACGAAAGGGAATAAACGTTATCTCTTGGGCAAAGGAAGCAATGTCCTCCTTACAAAAGAGGTCTATCCAGAAGATGTCGTTTTCATTGTCACGACACACATGGATGATATCCACATCGATCATGAAGAATTAGTGCTAGAGGCAGGGGTGAGTCTATCCCAATTGACTTGGTTTGCGATTGAACATGCAATCGATGGTTATGCCTTTGCGGAAGATATCCCAGGAACGATCGGTGGTGCTTTGATCATGAATGCGGGTCAATTTGAATTCACCATTGGACAATATGTCCATTGGGTGGATGTCTATGATGATGAAACAGATGAGGTGAGACGTATCCTACCGGATAATGATTTCTTTAGCTATCGCAATTCAGGCTTTAAAGCGAGTGAAACGATTCTGGCTTGTGGTCTTCGGAATGTAGGTGGAGATGAGCTTGAAAACATTGAAAAAGTGATTTCTTATAAAAAAGAACGTTATCGTAAGCAACCTCGTAATTATCCCAATGCAGGAAGCGTTTTTAAGCGTCCTCAAAAGGATGGCAGGACTTTGTTTGTTTGGAAGTTGTTTGAAGAATGCGGTTTAAGAGGAAAACGCATCGGTGATGCGGAAATATCGTTTAAGCATCCTGGTTTCATCGTAAATTTGGGTAATGCCACACAAAGCGATGTTTTGGCGTTGATTGATTGTTGTAAAGAAGAAGTTAAGAAGAATTTTGATGTGGATTTGGAATTGGAGTGGCGTGTTCTTGATTAAGGCGATTTTATTGGGGCTGGATCAAGGAGATCTTGATTTTGAAGCCTCCATGGAAGAGACAAAAGCTTTGATGGAAGCAGCAGACTTAGACTGTCTCTACAGTCTATTTCAGAAAGCTAGAAACAATGCGACGCATTATGTGAAGAGCGGTAAGCTCTTAGAGGTACAGTTGGCCATGCAAAGCATGGAGGTGGATCTTTTGATTACCAACGATGCCTTGAGTCCTTCGCAACACCGTAATCTAAGTGAAGCCTTGAATGTGGAAGTTTGGGATCGAACCCAGTTGATTCTCGCGATTTTTAGCAGTCGTGCTCAAGATCGAGCATCCAAGCTCCAAGTCGAAGTTGCACGTTTAAGTTATTTACTCCCGCGTATGAGTTTGACCCATCACTCCTCAGGACGTGAACAAGGGGGCGGAGCGCGTAATCGTGGTTCAGGTGAACAAGCCCTGGCTTTAGCCAAAAGGGTCACGCTACGTCAATTACACAAAGCTGAAAGCGAATTAAAGGAGCTGGAAGCGCAACGGGAAGTCCAAGCACGCTTGCGACAACGCAATGCGATCTTCACCATCGCGTTGGTGGGTTATACCAATGCCGGTAAAAGCACACTCATGAATCGCTTAAATCAGAAGTTTGGCAAAGACTTCAAAGAAGTCATAGCCAATGATCGTCTTTTTGAAAGCTTATCACCCTCAGCACGCTATGGTGAAATCGATGGTATCCCGGTTCTCTTCCTGGATACGGTGGGTTTTGTCAGTCGATTGCCACACAGTTTGGTTAAAGCCTTTCATTCTACGCTCAAAGTTGTCCAAGAAGCCGATTTGATCATTCATGTGAATGATGCGTCGAGTTCGAATTGGTACTTAGAGAAAGAAGTGACGCTTCAAACCTTGCAAGAACTTGAAGTCTTAGATAAACCGCGCATTGAAGTGAATAATAAGATGGATCTAGGGCCATGTAGCGGTCTATGCATCAGTGCCAAGGATGGAACGAACTGCGAGCTATTATACGAGAAAATCAAAGCGAAGATGCTTGAGATTCGTCCATTGATGGAATTGTTCGTACCATTTGATCAAAGTGAAATGCTGTCATCCATTAAAAAGCATTACACCATTCAAGCCATAGTCGAAGAAGATGAGGGCTATCGGATCCAATTGAAATATCATCCAAGATTAAAAGCTGAACACAGAGCTTTTGAAAGGAGTTCTTATGATCATCACCACAACCCCAAGCATTGAAGGTAAGAAAATTATTTCGTATAAAGGCATCGTCGTTGGCGAAGTCATTTCAGGTGTCGATTTCGTGAAGGATTTTGCGGCTGGTTTAACCAATTTCTTTGGTGGACGTTCCAATTCCTATGAAGGGGAATTGATTGGAGCACGTGAAACAGCCTTACGTGAAATGGAATCCAGAGCCCTTGCGATGGGTGCGAATGCCGTGGTTGGCGTCGACATTGATTATGAAGTCTTAGGACAAGCCAACAACATGCTTATGGTCACAGTCAGTGGCACAGCCGTTGTTTGTGAATAGTAATTCACCGCAAAAGCTGTTTTTCGTTTAAACTAAAACTATGATCTATCTTGATTATGCAGCAACGACACCCATTGATTCGATTGTTTCAGATGTTTGGGTGCGCACTGAAGAAGAACAGTTTGCCAATGCCAATTCCAGGCACATCTTGGGACAGAAGGCGTGGGCATTCTTACAGATGCAACTCAGTCAAATGGCTGAGCTTTTGCATGTCCAAAAAGAAAACTTGATTCTCTGTTCATCTGCGACGGAGGCAAACAATACGGTTCTTAAAGGATTGGCTTTAAAATATCCACAGAAGAAACATATCATCACATCGATGATTGAACATGCCTCTTTGATTGGGGCGGCATCATCGTTGGAAGCACAAGGTTATGAAGTGGATTTTGTGGATACGAAAGAAGATGGCTTATTTGATTTAGAGCATTTAAAAAGTCTCTTGCGCACGGATACGTTGGTCGTTTCCCTGATTGCGGTCAATAGTGAAACCGGCATCTTGCAACCACTGGAAGCCATTGCCGCACTTTGCCATGAATCGAACATTTTGTTTCACAGTGATGTGACACAAGCAATGGGAAAGGTTCCCATCAATTTAAAAGAATTGGATTTTGCCTCATGTTCAGCACATAAGATCTATGGGCCAAAAGGCATCGGTTTGCTCTATCGAAATGATGATCTGAGTTTCATTCCGCTCTTACATGGTGGAAATAGTTTGAGTCCTTATCGTTCCTCAACGCCACAATCAGCATTGATTGCAGCATTTGTGAAGGCTTTGGAGCTCAGTATGACACATCAAAAGGAGCGTTTTGAAAAAGTATCGCAATTAAAAACATATCTTCTTGATCAACTTAGATCGAATCCAAGGGTTCATATCAACTCGAATGAACATTCACTTCCACATTTCGTAAACATCAGCATCTTAAAGACACGACCCGAAAAGGGAATCGACTATTTCTCTTCTTGCGACATCTGTTTGAGTTCAAAGAGTGCGTGTTGTGGTCAAGATGAATATTCCGCATCGGTTTATGCGATCACAAAAGACATGGAACGAGCTCAGAGCTCTTATCGCATCAGCATCTCGCATCTGACATTGGAGTCTGAGTTGGATGCCTTGGTTGAAGCGATTGAAAGGATGCCCTATGAAGATTAAAGTGGTGACAGCAGTATGGTGTCATGCGTGTTTATTGATGAAGAAGCGTATCAAAGCGTTGATGAAGAAAAATCCAGAGCTTGTTTTTGAAATGATCGACTTGGATTTTGATGAAGATAAACTCATTGGTTTAGAAGTAGGTAAAATCTTACCTGTTTACTTTGTTTATCACGATGATGTTTTGATCAAACGCTTTGTAGGTGAGAAAAGCATCGACGAATTAGAAAGAGAAATCCTCCATGCGGATTAAACATACATTTATTTTAACAATTCTGTTCTTAGTGCTCTTTGCCTTACCGGTAAAAGCAGAAGAAAGAACCATTCATTTGTATTACTTCCATGCGGAAGGCTGTTCGACCTGCGCGCTTGAAACTACTTATCTAGAAGAATTGATCAAAGCAGACACAAACCTTGTCCTCCATTCGTATGAGCTTGCATTTAATGAAGAGAACCAAAAACTAGCACGCGATATTGGAACCCTCTTGGGACAAGAAATCCAATTGACGCCAACATTGATCATTGGGCGTGAAGTCATCGTTGGTTTTAGCGAAGGCTCGACGGAGTCTCGCATTGAAGAAGCCATTGATTTTGTCAGAACTAACAATGTCCGTGATGTGGTTGGGGAGATGTTAGGTTTTGTGAAGCCCAATGAAGGGGTCGATATCGTTAATCAAGACAGCACCATCAAAATCCCATTCTTAGGTGAAATCGATGCCAAAACGGTATCCTTACCCATCTTGGCGATTGTCTTAGGAACCTTGGATGGCTTTAATCCCTGTGCGATGTGGGTCTTGTTACTTCTGATAAGCATGTTGTTTCATCTTGAGGAACAATGGAAAAAATGGTTCCTGGGGGGTTTGTTTCTAACAACCACAGCCGTCATGTATTTCCTCTTTATGTATTCGTGGTTGAGTATCACGCTCTTGTTTGGGACCTTGATCTATATTCGCTGGTTGATTGGAGGCATCTCCATTGGGGGTGGACTCTTCAATTTCAATCGTTATCTAAAAATGGAACCAGGATGTGAAGTCGTCGATGAATCCAAACGCTTAAAAATCCGTGATAAGTTAAAGTCCATCTATAATCAACCTGTCTTTGCAGTAGCTGCAGTGGGCATCGTCATCTTGGCTATTTCCGTGAATCTAGTGGAGTTGATCTGTTCAGCGGGACTACCGGTGCTTTTTACCCAAATCCTTAGTTTGAACAATCTATCGGAAACGCAGTATATCCTTTATATGCTATTGTATCTCTTGATGTTCATGATGGATGATGTCGTCGTCTTCGTGATTGCGATGAAGACCGCTGAACTAACAGGCATTTCAACGAAATACGCTCGCAATGCACATTTGATTGGTGGAATCTTGATGTTCATCTTAGGTTTATTGATGATTTTTAAACCAGCTTGGTTGATGTTGAATTTTGGATAATAAAAACAAATTCGTCGAATTTGTTTTTTTAAGTTTATTTGGTTTTTAACTGGTCGCGGATATCTTTTAGTACGGACAGGGTATCCTCAACGGGTTCTGCAGGTGTAACTTCAGCGACTTCTTCCTTTTTCTTTAGATTATTTAAGAAACGCATAAGGATGAAGATACTAAAGGCGATGATCAAGAAGTCAACGGCACTCTGGATAAACTTACCGTAGGCGAAGACCAAATCTGCTTCACCTTCAACGGTAGCTGTTCTTAGCACAACGCCCATATCTGCAAAACTGGTTCCGCCCATGACATAAGCAATCAAAGGCATGATCAAGTCATTGACGACGGAGCTGACAATCTTACCAAATGCACCCCCAATAATGACCCCAACGGCAAGATCAATGACGTTACCTCGCATTGCAAAAGCTTTGAATTCATCTAACATTTTTCTCATGGTATGATTCCTCTCTGGTTTTATTATAGACTTGTGCTAAAATAAAAAACAGTATGAACACGTACTTAATCGTATTACCATTGGTATTCTTGGCTGGATTCATCGATGCGATTGCAGGCGGGGGTGGCTTGATTGCATTACCAGCCTATCTTTTTGCAGGGGTACCCATTCACATCGCCATGGGGACAAACAAACTATCCAGCTCACTTGGTACACTTAGTGCCAGTCTGACCTATTTCTTTCATAAGAAGCTATGGTTGAAGCTTGCCTTCTATGCGTCTTTCTTTTCATTGATTGGTTCATTTTTGGGTGCGCAAATGGCTTTGTTGGTGTCTCCATTAATGCTCAAATATTTATTGGTTTTTGTATTACCACTGATGGCAATCTTTGTCTTACGTAAGAAGAAAGTGATTGAATACACCGATGCAATCAAAGTTCCATGGATTCTGATTACAACCATCAGTTTCTTTGTCGGCATGTACGATGGGTTTCTTGGACCTGGCACAGGAAGCATCCTTATCTTCGCATTCGTAAGCTTTGTTCGAATGGAACATACCCAAGCCAGTGCCAATGCAAAGATCGTTAATCTCGCGAGCGGCGTAGCTGCTTTTGCTGCTTTCGCGATGAATGGTCAAGTCGATTTGAAACTTGGCTTATGGGCAGCTCTATTTAGTATTCTTGGCAATTACTCAGGTAGCTTACTGGCAATCCGTTTTGGAAAACGTGTCATTCAACCTTTATTAATCTTTGTTTTTGGATTATTGATGTTAAAATTGATCTATGATCTGGTGGTATGAACATGCGACTTTGTACGATTGATTTTGAAACCGCGAATCAAAACATGGGCTCTGCCTGCAGTATCGGCGTTGTGGTCTCAGAGGGCAGTGAAATCATTTTTGAAGCCAACCATCTTTTACGTCCCCATCATACTGTTTTTTATTTTGATCCTAAGAATATTTCAATCCACAACATACTACCGAGTGATGTGGAATATGAAGCAGAGTTTGATCAAGTTTTTGAAATCCTTAGACCTTGGTTTGAAACGTCCATCATCATGGCGCATAATGCAAATTTTGACATGACCGTTCTTAGAAAACTGTTTCAATTGTATAAAATAGACAATCCTCGTATCAAATACATTGATTCACTTGAAATCGCACGCAAAATTTTACCAAGGTTACATAACCATCGATTGAATACGGTATGTGAATACTTTGGGATCGAATTGAATCACCATGATGCTCTGAGTGATGCAAGAGGAGCGTGTTTAATCGCCTTGAATGCGATGGCAGCGCTTGAAGATTTTGATCTTCAACTGCTGATTGATAAGCTGGATTTAAGAATTGGATACATCATCTAAATAGTTGTGAACAAATGCACGAATTGACTTGCAAGTTTGGGATAGTTTAGTTAAAATAATAGAGCCTTACATTCTTGAAATATTTGCAGATGTAAAGTTTTTTTCTTTACATATATTTTTTCAAGACTTACAATAGGAATACGAGGTTAACATGAATCAATTAGAAAATAATGCTTTTTTCTGGCAAAAAATCGATAGCATCTTTCTTGCGTCTGCTGTTGTCATCACACAACCAGCAGGATCGAATCATCCCGATTATCAAAATCTGGTCTACCCTGTGGATTATGGTTATTTGAATGAAACGCTTAGTCAAGATAGTTTAGGTATTTCTGTCTATAAAGGCAGCATATCGACACACATCATCGATGCAATGTTGGTTTCGGCGGACATCTTAAAGAAAGACATTGAAGTGAAATTACTCTTAGGTTGCAATGTGGAAGAAGTCGATAGGATTCTTCGCTTTGTTAATCAAACTGAATTTCAAAAAACTATCTTGGTAAGACGTGGTAATACCATCCCTACCTGGAGCAATCCGGATCTCTAAATGAAAATCAAAATTGAAAAAACAGGCATTAATGGTGAAGGAATCGGTTATTTAAACAATAAACCGATTTTTATTCCATCCACTTTGCCTGGTGAAACCGTAGAAGTTGAGATTACCGAAAAGCGTGATCGTTTTTCCAATGGCGAACTCTTAAGAATCGTAGAGGCAAGTCCAAAGCGCATTGAAGCACAATGTGTTGACCAAGGTCGTTGCGGAGGCTGTGCTTTGATGATCACCGATGAAGCCAATCAACGTCATCTTAAATTAGAGAATTTAAAACAATCGCTCTTAAAATACATGGGTCGTTTTGATTTCCGTTTGATCAAACCAATCATTGCTAATCCACAACCTTTTGCCTATCGCAACCAAGCGAAGATGCCAATCACCCATCAAAAAGGGAAATTGGTGGCTGGTTTTTATAAAGCAGGAACCAATCATTTCGTCCCAATCAAATCGTGTATCGTCCATGATGAGAAATTGGAACAAGTTAAAAAAGACATCCTTGATGTTATGAATCGATACGATTTGGATTCATTCGAACCTCCGATGAAGCAAGGTGTCCGAACTTTGATTTGTCGAAGTTTGGAAGACAAGGTGCAAGCCACGATTGTAACCGGAAAGATGACACTCAGCAGAGAGTTCATTCAAGACTGCATGCAAATCGATGGTTTGGTTTCTTTGTACCATAGTGTCAATACCGATCGCCATGCGATGGATCCCTTTGGCAAAGCCGTCCGCTTGGTGGCGGGTGAGCCAACGCTCGATTTCACCTTTGAAGGTCTTCGCTTTGCCTTGAATCCGAAAGCATTCTTCCAATTGAATACCGCTCAAGCATCACAGCTTTTTAACTATGTTAAGCATCTTATTCCTGAAAACAAACGTGTTATTGATGCGTATTGTGGTGTAGGTGCATTGAGCTTGATGATGGGACAGAAGAGTAAAGAAGTTTTTGGGATTGAGTTCAGTGCTGAAGCAATCAAAAGCGCTGAGATCAATGCGACCCTAAATGAAATGAAGAACTGCCATTTTAAAGCAGGGGATGCGGCTGTCGAATTGGCGCAATTAAAAAAGGCATTTGATGTCTTGGTCATCGATCCTCCACGCTCTGGCCTAAGTGATGCCATGCTTGAGGCGATGCTTAAACATCAAATCCCTGAAATCATCTACGTCTCATGTAATCCTTCAACCTTGGCCAAGAATCTTGCGACCCTCAAACAAAAGTATCGCATCATCAGTATTCAAGGCTTCGATCTATTCACGCATACACCACTCTTAGAAACCGTGGTTCAGCTTAAATTAATGCAAAGTGCTTAAGGGCTTGTGCGATGCCTCCGGCATCCACATCACCCGTCACATAATCGGATACGGCTTTGCAGGCTACTGTTCCATTGCCCATTGCAATGGCAAGAGCAGCTTTTTTCATCATTTCAATGTCATTGTCGCCATCCCCCACGACCATCACATTGTCCCAATTCAAACCAACGAGATTAAGAACTTCTTCAATCCCTTTGGTTTTATTGATATCAGAACGAAAGACATCCATGCCATGGGATCCTGCAGGAATGAACTTGAACTCTGGAAAATCACTTTGATACGCTTCGATCATTGCTTTTGTAGAGATCAAAAATATGCCTAAAGCGGGTTTGTCCTTAAGATAGTAATCCTTTTCAACTGTATTATCCAACAAGAGATGACGGACATCAAAGCCTTGTGAATAATGATCGTAGAAGCCTCTGTAATCATTTAACACAACCATTTGATGGGCGGTCTTCAATCCCATGGGAATATTCAACGACTCACATAAACGCAACAAACGCGTTACGCTTGATGTTTCGAGTGGGTGTTGGATTAATACGTCTTTATGGCGATCTAAGGTGCAATGGCCATTGATCGTCACATAGTAATCACAATCCAAGACTTCTTTGACATGCGCTTTGATAAAATCCATACTGCGACCCGTTGCCACACCCACCATGATGCCATTTGCCTTTAATTGATGGATCGCTTCGACCGCTGAATCTTCAATGCGATCTTTGCCTACATCCAACAAAGTCCCATCAATATCAAATACGACTAATTTTATATCTTTCATTTTTATCACCCTTTTTAGTTTAGCACAGTTGAAACTTATGATAAACTAAACACATGACACAGGGCATTATCTTTGATTTGGATGGTACGCTTCTAAGTACCGAAGCCGATCTTACAAACGCAATCAACACCATGTTGGTCCAAATGGACTGTAGAGCGCTCTCTGAAGAAATCGTAAAGAGCTATCTTGGCAATGGCATCCGCAAGTTGGTGGAACGTTCATTACCGATGGATAAGTTGCATCAATTGGAAGAAGCGATAAACATCTTTCATGCCGTATATGCAAAATGCTATATGGATTTGACAATCCCCTATGCAGGCATCCTTGAAGTCTTGGTGACCGTCCAGGACAAAGGCTATCAACTGGCTGTTGTGTCCAACAAACCGCAACGTTATTTGGATGATTTAGTAACAAAACACTTCCCAATGATTCACTTTGATTGTGTTTATGGTGAATCTTCAACACACAAAACAAAACCCAATCCCCAAGGCATCGATTTAGCTTTAAATGCGATGAACTGTAAAGCTGAAGATACCTTTATGGTTGGGGACAGTGTCGTGGACGTTGAGACGGCTCAATTATGTGGCCTCAAATGTGTCCCTGTAGCTTGGGGCTTTCAACACGAAAGCTTACTTGCAGAAAAAGCGCAAAGAGAAGTTGTGAAAAAACCTTTGGACCTACTTCAAAGCTTCATCTAAAAGGTGTACAATAAAAGCATTCTGGGGGTATAGCTCAGCTGGTAGAGCACTTGGTTCGCAATCAAGGGGTCGAGGGTTCGAGTCCCTTTATCTCCACCAACCATAAAAAAAGGAATCGTAATGAGTTTATCTCAAGACGATTCCTTTTTCTTGTATGATAAGAGTATGAATATTCCAACATCGTATTGGACACCACTATGGTCCCAAGCCATGGCAAAGGCATTGATAAATGGCCAGTCTTATAAAAATAAGACAAGTGTTTTTCAATTTAAAAGTTATGTAAAAGGGACGTCAGTTCGTTTACGCTTTTCGAATGTGTCTGGAAAAGCGAATATAGAACTGAGTTCAGTAAGGCTATGGAGAAATAATGTTTCGTATGGCGTTACCTTGAATCAGAGTGAAGTCATTGTGATTACGAAAGGAAAACGAATTTATTCCGATGTCATCAAGCTTCCAATTGAAGTAGGTGATGAGATTGAGGTACGGATTCACTTTAAAACAGCGGTGAGTGATCTCAATTATACCGAAGTGAACGCACAACTTTATCGTGGGGATCAAACCACTCAAAATATAATCACATCAAAACCAATACACTCAATTATGAACAAGATGATGGGTATATATACAGCTATTCCTGCTCTTGATTTGATTGAGCTTGAGACAACGCAAGAACCAAATGTCATCGTGGCCTTTGGGGATTCCATCACCGCGATGAATCAATGGGTCAAACCGCTTCGTGAACGGATCCATCACAGGTATCAAGGTGCGTTCTATTTGGTGAATGCCGGCATTTCTGGGAACTGTCTTTTATATGAAATTATGCGTCCTTTGTCAAATCTGTTTGGTCGTAAAGGCATCGATCGCTTCGAAAGTGATGTCTTGAATGTTGAATATCTCCATACGCTTGTTTTTGCCTTGGGCATCAATGACATGTCTTATTATCGCAAGAAAACGCGTGATGTAATCAATTTCGATAACTACACAAAGGCACTCATGAAGATGACGGAACAAGTTCATGCACGAAAGGTACGAATTGTCGTGTGTACGTTGACGCCACGGAAAGGCTTTAAACTCTTGAAATTTACCGATGAAATGGAAGCGTTAAGAATACAGATCAATGAATGGATTCGAAGCTGTGCTTATTTCGATGAAGTCTTTGATATGGATGCGGTGCTTCGTGATTCCATGAAGCCCAATGTGGTCGATGCGCGTTACCATCAAGGAGATCATTTACATCCAAATGAAGCAGGTGGGCTGCGAATTGCGGATGCCTTTGATTTAGATCAACTTGTTGGGAGAGGGTGTTGTTATGAACGTTATGTCGAAACGAATAAAAACAAGTGTCTTGAAGGCCTTCATGACATTTGTCGATACAAAACGCTTAAGGAAACAGAATTATCCAGTGGATGATCTTGTGATCATTAAAGATATGCCGTATGTTCAAGATGGACATCCTCTACATCGACTCGACATCTTGTCACGTAAAGATGGCTTGATGAATGCACCGACCATCATCAACATTCATGGTGGTGGCTTGATTTATGGCGATAAAGAATTGAATCAAAACTTCAATGCGAAATATGCACGTAGAGGATTTCAGGTGATTTCACTGAGCTATCGCTTACTCCCCAAGTGTACTTTTGATGAACAAGTCCATGACATCATAAATGCCTTGTCCTTTATTCATGCTCATGCTCAAACTTATTTCTTAAATCTCAATGAAGCCTTCATGACCGGAGACTCCGCAGGGGGACTGCTCACGCTCTTTGCGGTCGCACTGACACGAAGTGAAAAACTAAGAAATTTATTCAATGTGACAGACCCAAAAATTGAGATCAAAGGGATGGGACTTATCTCCACGATGTTGGATATTAAGGTTCGTAATGACATCATCAACTATGCACCCATCCTTGTGCTCAAGGGTAAAGACCATTTAGCGGCTGATTATATTTACGAACCATCAAATTTGTTTAAAGAAGTTGTTTTTCCACCGTGTTGGATGGGTACGAGCGCTGAAGACTTCATTCGTATGGATACGATAAAATTGAAACAACTCTTTGAACGAAATGAGATTAAACATGAGCTTTTGGATTGGGGAAAAGGTGAGCTCTATCCACTCAATCACGTGTTTCCAGTAACTTATCCGAAGTATCAAGAAAGTCAAAAGACAATCGCTATGATGATTGAGTTTTTTAACACAGTCAAACAAGTTTTGTAGTTTTTGATGATTTTTGATAAAATAGCAAAGACGATGGAGGTTTGAAAGTGAAGCTAAAAGCAATGCATGTTTTTTATGTACTTTATCTTTTGAGCCTTTTTTACATTTTGTTTTTATACAATCGTCAAATCGATTTATCTTGGATCGTCAAAGGTGGTTGGAATGAACTTGTTGAACTTCAACGTTCACGCACCAACTTAATCTTCTTTAGAACGATCGTGCGCTATTTACAGACCATGAACTATGCGACGGGCATGCGCAACATCATCGTGAACATCGGTGGTCATATGCTGTTGTTCACACCCTTTGGCTTCTTCTTGCCAAGACTTCATCCACGTTGGCAGAAACCTGTTAAGTTCTTGTTCATGGTTACGTTCGTCATGTTTGTCATTGAAGGTTTACAGTTCGTAACAATGAGTGGATCGTTTGATGTGGATGATGCGATGTTGAATGTCATTGGGGCTTGGTTGGGCTTCATATTCTTACGCAACCCAGAAATTGAAAGGGATTTTTATGACAGAGAAATTAGTTGAGCTTGTGATTCAGTATGCAGGCTGGTTGAATAAAGAAGTGATTGTATTTGTGATTTCGATGATGCCGATTTTGGAATTGAGAGGTGGGGTACTTGCGGGGTATTGGATGAATCTGCCCTTGTTAACAACCTCAGTCATTGCCTTGGTCGGGAATCTCTTACCCATTCCATTTATTCTATTTTTTATTGAAGCCATCTTGAAGTTCTTGGAGAAACATAACATCTTAACCAAGTTCATTCATAAAATTCGTGATCGCGCTTTGCATAAGAGTAAGGCCATTCAAAATGCAGAATTTATTGGTTTGATGTTATTTGTTGGGATACCACTTCCTGGTACTGGAGCATGGACAGGATCTTTGGTAGCGGAAACCTTGCAGATGGATCGTAAGAAAGCCTTTCTTGCGATTGTTTTAGGGGTCTTATTGGCGCTCGCCATCATGTTGGTTTTCTCTTACGGTGTCTTGAATCAAGTAGGACTATGACAAACATTTTTGTTTTGACTTTGGCAATTGTTTTTTTCGCTTTGATGTTTCTTTTTGCTCCGATTATGATTGGTGTCTTTGTCTACAAACATGCATCTAAGCATCCTATTGGCAATCCCATGATGTGGGCATTGGTTGCTGCTTTAGTTCCGTTCTATATTGGTTTGATGATTTATGTGGTTAAAGTCGATCAGATCGATACAGATCGTTACGATCGCGAACATTCTTAATATCGTTTTGGGGGAAACATGGCTTTTGAAAAGGGACTTCAAAAAATCTATGCAGCATTGTGTTTGATCGTACCTCTTTTTATATGGCCAATGGGTGGTAACAGTGATCATTTCTATTTGCCTAAATTAGTTTTACTAGCTCTTTTTTGCTTAATTTTATTGGTTTATTTAATCTATCATCGTACAGAAATAAGAAAGTTTAGAGTCATGGATTCCATTACGATGGCATCTTTGGCTTTTTTATTGATGTTGACGATATCGTTGTTTTTTGCCTTGGACCTTAAAGAAAGTTTATTGGGACGTGTTTATCGATATGAAGGTTATTTGACCATCGTGCTGTATCTTTTCCTTTTTTGGGGATCTCGTTTCATACGCAATGATCATTGGGTCCTAAAGATGTTGCTTGTTAACGTTGTGATTCAAGCCATCTATGGTATTGCTCAAACCAGTGGTTTCGATCCTGTCCTACGTGATGACGTACGTTTGGGATGGCAAAGTGCTTTTGGGACGCTGGGTAATCCAAATTTCTATGGGTCTTTCATGGTTATGGCTTTACCATTAAGTCTATGGTATATGTTCAAGCATCAGCTCCATATCGGAGCTGTGATCTATGCTTTGGTTTTCTACGCGCTTTTGGCAAGCATGACGCGTGGCGCATGGTTAGGCGCAAGCGTCGGTTTGTTTGTTTGCTTGTGGTTAGCACGTAAATCATCCAGTTATCTATCCAAGATCAGTCTCATCTTTGTGATCAGTTTCACCTTGTTGGTTCAATACAATGCAAGTCACCAAAACCAAGTGGTGACACAAGCTTTGTCTATTCCAAAAGAAGCAGTGGAAGTATTTGTCCAAGCTGAAACGGCTCCTCAGGCGGGTTCCTATCGTATCTTCATTTGGACGCATGTCATAGAATTGATTAAAGCAAGACCAGTGACAGGTTATGGTTTTGATTATCTTCCTAAGTTGTTTTTTGAGTATTATCAAGAGGACATGCAAAGTGTTATGGGTCGTTTAATGACCATCGATAAAGCTCACAATGAATATCTCAATATCGCAGTTTCAGCAGGCATTCCCAGTTTGATCGCATATTTAACATTAATCTTCGTGGTCCTAATGAACAGTCTTTCAAAAGAGAAGAATCTTTTGTTTGCGGTGATCATTGCTTATTTGGTACAAGCTTTCTTTAACATCAGTGTCGTATCGGTAGCGTTCTTATTCTGGATCCTTTTGGGTCGATTGGTGCCATATGCAAGCAAAGCCATTTCTAAAACGTATTGAGTTCATCATTCTATTGGTACCCGTACTGGTTCCTTTTGTCTATGTACCTGTATGGTCGGTGCTTGATTTTTTCTATTACCCTAAATATCTTGCTTTACTTGGTATCGTTTCGATTCTATTGGTCATGGTGGCATTGAATGCAAAGATGATTGGGCTGTTGTTTAAATGGGATTGGATCAATCGTTTGGTCCTGATCTACTTCGCATTATTAACGATTTCGCTCTTCTTCGCACATGATTTGCAATTGTCTTTGGGGGGTCAGTTTTTGCGGTATGATGGTTATGTGACGCAAATGCTGTATCTGTTTCTGTTTCTTTTCGCACGATTGATTAAGAAGATTCCTGCTTGGTTCATAGAAGGTATCGTTATTGGAAGTGCGATTCTAGCCTTTTATGCCTTGCTTCAAGCCAATGGCTTTGAGTTGTTTACACGAGATCTGACGCGTATGCATTGGACAAAACCTTTCGCTACCTTTGGGAACCCTAATTTCTTTGGGGCGTATCTAGTTTTGATTTTACCTTGGCATCTGTATCTGATTCTTTTCAAATACAAGGTCTATGCTTATTTTACCTATGCTTTGGTTTTCTATGTTTTATTGATAAATATGACTCGCAGTGCTTGGATTGGGTTTATCGCTTCTTTGATTTTTGCAGGAATTATGCAATACATTTTTAAACATCCGATAAGGAAGAAAGAGATTCTATTCGTTGTCTTCATCAGTTTGACGCTGATTCTGTTTTATAATCTCTCGAGTGATCAAGCCTTATTGGGACGCTTCTTAAGCATTTCATCGGATTTCAATGCCTTGGTCAAAAAGGAGGGGAATCTGGATGCCTTAGGCTCCTTTAGATTGTATATCTGGGTACGTGTCATCGAAATCATCAAAGACTATCCACTCTTTGGGGTCGGCATTGAGAATCTTCATATTGTCTTTATGGAACGCTTCAATCAAGACAGCGTTGCTATGTTTGGTCGTGTGATGATTGCGGATAAAGCGCATAATGAGTATCTGCATTTAGCCGTCACCAGTGGCATCCCCAGTTTGATTGCATATCTGGTTTTCTTAATCAAAACAGCTATGGATAACTTTAAACAGCTTAAGGATCCGATGACCTTTGTCTTAGCCAGTGCGATCTTTGGGTACTGTGTGCAAGCGTTCTTCAATATCAGTGTTGTCTCTGTAGCCTATATCTTCTGGGTTTATTTGGGATTGCTCAATCGTTATACGAGGGATTTTATGCAAGCATAATGTCGTGAGAAATTTCATAAAAAAGTGCTAGGCAAGGCATTAATCTTGTGCTAAACTACATCTAGCATAGGTCCTTTAAATGTGATCCAGAGAGGTCACCAAGGAAAGCAAAAACCTTCCGACCATTTAAGGGACTTTTACGTAAAGTCCTTTTTTATGACCTGTGCAGGAGGAAAGAAACATGAAAAATGAATTGTTGTATGATGTCCACGAAAAGCCCCCGGTATTGAAATGGGCAGCCCTGAGTTTCCAGCATGTTTTTGCGATGTTTGGCGCAACCGTTTTGGTTCCGATCCTAACGGGTCTACCCATCTCGGTCGCATTGTTTGCTTCGGGTGTTGGGACACTGATCTACATTGCAGCGACCAAGGCTAAAGTACCTGTCTATTTAGGTTCATCATTTGCATATATCACAGCTGTAATTATTGCTAAAGAATCCTTGGGAGGCGATGTCAGTGCCGCTCAAACCGGTTTGATTCTTGTTGGTTTGGTTTATGTGGCAATCGCTTTGGTTGTTAAGATGATTGGTAAAGCTTGGGTCGATAAACTCTTGCCTCCAATCGTCATCGGTCCAATGATCATCATCATTGGTTTAGGTTTAGCAGGTGTTGCTGTTGGTTCTGCTGGTTTCACCAGTGGTGGCGACTGGCGCATCATCGTTACGGCCATTGCGACCTTCGCAATCACCGCAACGGTCATGTCCTTAGGTAAAGGCTTCATGCGCATCATTCCATTCATCATTGGAATCTTCGGTGGTTACTTGGTTGCCTTCTTATTGGGCTTGGTTGATTTATCACCTGTAGCCGCAGCGCCATTGTTCTCGATTCCTGACTTCATCTTGCCATTCAAACTTGGCAATTTCCAAACGTATCAATTCTACTTTGGTGTTGAAACATGGGTCATCGTTCCAATCGCCATCGTAACGATTTCTGAACACATCGGTGATCATACTGTGTTGGGTAAGATTTGTAATAAGAATTTCTTAAAAGATCCTGGCTTGGATCGCACCTTAATGGGGGATGGGATCGCAACTGCAGTTTCTGCTTTGATTGGTGGTCCTGCAAATACAACCTACGGTGAAAATACAGGTGTCGTTGGTTTGACTAAAGTCGCATCGGTATGGGTTGTTGGTGGTGCAGCTGTATTGGCCATTGTCATCAGTTTTGTTGGTAAGATTTCTGCTTTGATTTCAACCATTCCAAGCGGTGTCTTGGGTGGAATGAGTATCTTGCTCTATGGATTCATCGCTTCCAATGGTTTACGCGTCTTGATCGACGAAAAAGTTGATTTTGGTAAACAACGCAATGTCATTATTGCTGCTTCAATGTTGGTTCTAGGTTTAGGGGGAGCTGCGTTCAAACTTGTTGGTTTGGCAACGCTATCGGGTACAGCCTTGGCAGCCATCGTTGGTGTCGCATTGAATCTCATCCTTCCAAATGACTAAAACCGGGCAACCGGTTTTTTTTGAGATGATATCACACCACTTATAGCACATAGTTTTGTATAATAGTTGCGTTAGGAGATTACGAATGGTCGATACAAAAAACTTAGATCCAAAATTCAACCCCTTTAAGCCACGCCCTAAAAAGGAAACGCAAATCAAGAAAATGGTTGCGGTCGTGAGTGGTAAAGGGGGCGTTGGTAAATCAACCGTCTCAGCCCTATTGGCAACCCATGCCCAAAGAGCCGGTTATCAGACAGGCATCATTGATGGTGACATCATTGGTCCATCTATGGGACATTTATTCAACATTCATCAACCTTTATTTGGAGATGATGCAGGGATTCAGCCTGGGGTCACAGAAACTGGCATCAAGTTGGTCACCTCCAACATGTTGGTACCCAATGAGACGACACCGATTTTATGGCGTGGTGCCTTGATCACCAATGCCGTTAAAGATTTCTATACGGAAGTCATTTGGGAAGAATTGGATTTGATGGTTGTGGATATGCCTCCGGGTACCGGAGACATCGCGTTAACCGTCTTTCAAAACCTTCCGATTACGGGTATCGTAATTGTGACCAGTCCACAGGATTTGGTTTCGATGATCGTGTCCAAAGCGGTCGAAATGGCGAATAAGATGAATGTGCCGATTATCGGGATCATCGAGAATTTCAGCTACTTTATTTGTGATGATTGCGACAAGGTTCATTATCCCTTTGGCTCGAGCAAGGGTAAGATGCTTTCTGAGAAATACAACATCCCACTCTTGGGTCAGCTGCCGATCAATCCAATGATCAATGAATTGGCAGACCAAGGTCGAATTGAAGAAGTTGAAAGTGAAGATTTTACATGGTTGATTGAAACGATTATGGAGGCATAATCGTTTTCCTTTTATTTTTAAATGAACTTTGGTATGATGATAACCCTGAGAGGTCCTATGTTCGATACTGCTAAAGCCATTCAAAAACGTGATCCAGCTGCTAAATCTCTAATCGAGGTTATTTTATTGTATCCCGGTTATCATGCGATTCTATTTCATCGTGTCTCACACGTCCTATACAAAGCACATCTCTTTTTTCTAGCACGCTTGATCAGTCAAATCTCACGTGCGCTAACAGGTATTGAAATTCATCCTGGAGCCCAGATCGGCAAGCGTTTGTTCATTGATCATGGCATGGGTGTGGTCATCGGAGAGACCGCCATCATTGGGGATGATTGTTTGATCTACCATCAAGTCACCTTAGGCGGCATGAGTGCGAAAGATGAGAAACGACATCCAACCCTCGGCAATAACGTCATGGTGGGAACCGGTGCGAAAGTACTGGGGAACATCCATATCGGAGATAATGTTAAAATTGGTGCGAATTGTATCGTCATTAAAGATGTGGAAGCAGGTAAGACCATCATCGGTGTACCGGGCGAAATACTGACAAAGAAGCAATAGCTTCTTTTTTTTAGGCCTGAATTCTTAAAGTAATTTCCGTTAATTTGAAAACGGCTTATTTCTTAGACTTAAGTCATTTTTTAAGGGTCAAAACGGAAATAAACTTGAGAAAAGTTCGGTTAGGCCTTTTTAAGGTATTGACAAGTTTATGCTTAAGTTTATAATTAAGAGTGTTAGCACTCATATAGGTTAAGTGCTAAAAGGAGGCAAAGATGATAAAACCATTAAGTGATCGCGTCGTACTGAGCAAGATCGAACAGGAAAAGAAAACCGCCAGTGGCATTGTTCTGAGTGACGCATCCAAAGAGAAACCCCATTTGGCCAAAGTCGTTGCGGTGGGTCCAGGCAAAATTGAAAATGGAACACTTATTCCTTTGGACATCCATGTAGATGATCAAGTCATCTACAAACCTTATGCCCCGACTGAAGTGAAGATCGATGGACGGGAGTATTTAATTGTCGAGGCTAAAGATATTTTAGCCATCATTGAATAGGAGGAACTATGGCAAAGATCATTCATTTTTCAAAGACAGCTCGTGATGAGATGAAAGCCGGCATCGACCTATTGGCCGATACGGTAAAGATTACCTTAGGTCCCAAGGGACGTAACGTCGTTTTGGAAAAGAGCTATGGCTCACCCTTGATCACTAACGATGGTGTGACCATCGCGCGTGAAATCGAACTCGAAGATAAATTCCAAGAAATGGGTGCCAAACTCGTTCTTGAAGTTGCGAATAAAACCAATGATGTGGCTGGGGATGGTACGACAACCGCTACGCTTTTAGCTCAATCCATTATTCATAAAGGCTTGGAAGCCATTGATAAAGGATCCAATCCTGTCATCATGCGCTCAGGTATCGAAAAGGCGTCCAATGCCATTAGTAAACACTTATTAAATCAATCCAAGAAGATTGAAAGCAGTGAGGACATTGCGGATGTGGCAGGGTTAAGTGCTGGCAGTCCAGAAATTGGACGCTTGATTGCACAAGCCATGGATAAAGTCGGCAAAGAAGGTGTCATCACCGTTGATAAGTCCAATGCGTTCGAAACGGAATTGGAAGTTGTGGAAGGTCTTCAATATGATAAGGGTTATGTATCTCCGTACATGGTCACCAATCGTGAAAAGATGGAAATCGTCATGGAAGACGCTTATCTCTTGGTCACGGATCAGAAAATCAATACGATTCAAGAAATCCTTCCTTTATTAGAGAAAATCGTCCAAATGGGCAAGGCTTTATTGGTCATTGCGGATGATTTGGACAATGAAGTCGTAACGACCTTGGTCGTCAATAAACTTAGAGGAACATTCAACGTGGCCGCTACCAAAGCTCCATCCTTTGGGGATAACCAGAAAGCCATCTTGGAAGATATTGCGATTGTCAGTGGTGCTAAATTCATATCAAAAGACTTGAATATGGATTTGAAAGAAGTGGGCATTGAAGATTGTGGACGTGTCCAACGCATCGTCATCACCAAAGACAATACGACTTTGATCAATGGACATGGTAATAAAGAATTGATTGATGCGCGCGCCAATGAGATTCGCAATCAATTGTCGAATAGCACATCTGATTATGATAAGAAACGTTTGAATGAACGTTTGGCTAAATTGGCATCAGGTGTCGCCATCATCAAAGTTGGGGCTGCGACAGAAGCTGAAATGGAAGAAAAGAAATTACGCATTGAAGACGCCTTGAACGCGACGAAAGCAGCGGTTGAAGAAGGCGTCGTCATGGGGGGGGGTGCTGCCTTTGCCTTGGCGTATCGTGAATTGAAAGAAACACTCAGTGCGGATTCTGTGGATGAGCAAAAGGGCATGTCTGCTGTGTTTGAAGCCATTTTGAGTCCTTTATGGCAGATTGCTGAGAATGCAGGCTATGATGGGACAGAGATTGTAAACAAACAACTTAAGCAAACTGAAGGCATCGGCTTTGATGCTAAGTTGGGCGAATGGGTCAATCTTGTCGATCGAGGCATCGTAGATCCTACCAAAGTTACCCGTAGTGCTTTAAGCAATGCGGCAAGTATCGCGGCCTTGTTTCTCACCACAGAAGCTGCGGTCGCCTCTAAACCAGAGTCGAAAGCACCACAATTACCGGATCCTTCAATGTATTAAACAATGCGAAAGCATTGTTTTTTTGGATTCGAAAGTTCGTTGAAAAACTTGAATCTATTTTATGCTATGATGCAATGGGGTGATTGATATGTACACTTTACCGTTGAATACGGCATTTTGGTTGAATTGGATTATTGTTGTGCTAATTTTAATGTCATTATTACAAGGCTACGCACGAGGTTTTGTTCGACAGCTCTTTGATCTAATCATTTTTATCGTCTCACTCGTGGGTGCGGTTTTCTTAGCATTACGCTTGGGTGATCTGATTCCTGTATTAAGTCGAAGCCTTGCGATCTTCAACCATCCAATTTGGGGCACTTTTCTCCACGGCATGCTTAATACCGCAGTTTGGTTTGTATTGCTTCTGATCGCCATGACCATCGGCTTGAAAATTCTATTGAGACCACTTGTACGTATGGTTCGTGAACGCAACGAATTGCGCATGATCGATCGCATTTTAGGTTCCATCTTCTCTTTTTTAAGAACACTTATCTGGTTTTTGATCGGTATGGTATTCATCTTAAGCCCTTTGATGAGAAATGGACGTGAAATCTTGGATCGAACGCTTTTGACACCCTTAGTTCCATTTGCAGAAACGCTACAAGTAGAAGTGGTAAATTGGTTTGGGCCAATTCAAATCCTCAATGAGGATGGACTAGATCAGGACCTTATCGCAGAGCATGCGGAAGCGATCTCGGATTGGTTGGTAGAGAATGGGATTGCGGAAGATTTCTCGGTTTTCATAGAAAAAGGTTTAAAGAACGAGGCTTTTACGGAGACGGATCTAGAGAAAGCTCAACAATTTATTGAAGAAAATAGAGTTACTCAAGATGAGTTGGGCGACTTTCTAAATGGTATTGGTGTCGATCAAGAGAATATCGACAAAGCACTTGAATATTTCAAGTTTAAAAATTAAAAAAACGGCGAAAGCCGTTT
>DHGC01000046.1:0-12920 GCA_002402585.1 Erysipelotrichaceae bacterium UBA4808
TGACGGAAGTTCCGGTCATGCTTATCTTGGTTAAGATTGCGAATTCAACCAAACACTGGTTCAAAGGAGCCTGATATGATCAAAGTTCTCTTCGTATGTGTGCATAATGCGGCTCGTAGTCAAATGGCAGAAGCGTATTTGAATGTTTTGGGCAAAGGCTATTTCCAAGCTGAAAGTGCGGGATTAGAGCCCGGTGTTTTGAATCCAGATGTTGTAAAGGTCATGGCAGAGGATGGCTATGATTTGCGTTTGAATCTGACAAAATCCGTCTTCGATTTCTATAAGGAAGGTAAACGTTACCACTATGTGGTCAAGGTGTGTGATGCGATCAACGGGCAGAAATGTCCTATCTTTCCATCCACACTTGAGACATTGGAGTGGAACCATGAAGATCCTGCATCGTTCACAGGTTCTGAGGAAGATCGTTTAAATGCCGCACGTAAGATTCGCGATGACATCAAAAACAATGTGCAACGCTTTGTGGATGGAATCCTCTTGTCGGAAGTTCGCGCGAAGGCGGATGAATTGAGTTGGATTCCAACGCAAGATCCCGTGGGTTATCGTTTAAGTTCCATTCTTCATGAGACGAAGAGTGAAATCGGTGTTTCACGTTCTTGGCTCAAAGACTCGAACTATATAAAGCAAGCCGCATGGATTGAAGCTTTGGTGAACCTGCTCTACTTAGAATTTGGGAAATCCATGTTAAGTGAACTTCATCAAGAAAGATTCACATCCGATCAATTGGAAGGTTGGATGCGTACAATCATCCGACGTGCTGCCCTAAACCCAGCCAAGCCGATGGATGTCCGTCAATTTGAAAGCATCCTTCATGCGCAGTATGAAGTGAACCAAAGCCATGTTCGCTTGATGACACATACACTCCAACATGTTCAGACGCAACAGGTTTTGGTGGATATGTTAATGAAGGCCATTCAAGACAAACGCTTGATCATCTGGTTGGGTCATGAAGATGCGGGCATCCTGCTTGGTCTTGATGGCAATGAACAAGGTCCGCTCAATTTACACGTCTTACGCAAAGGGCAGATTGAGAGCAGATCGATTGCGGAATGGATATCACAAGCCAGTGAGCAGGATGCGTTGGTGCTATTGGAACGAAAATAAAAGCCTTTACGAGTTCTACTGGGATAATCGGGGCTTAATGTACCAATAGTTCAAAAAACCTTCTATTAACTAACAAAACCGAAGTCCAAAATCTTCGGTTTTATATTTGCTTTCAAATCAAATATAGAGTCAACCCCTATCGATAGCAAAAGATTTAATCTAACAATGTATTTAGTAAATTCCGAATCACAATATGTACAAGCTTAATTCTATGGTAGAATAAATTTTGTACAGGAGTACACGCAAGAGTTCCCTCAAATAATTTACTAACATAGTTAGTAAGGGAGGGTGGTTCAAATGAAAAATCCAGATTTAATACAAATCTTGATGCTCGTGGCGACCGTCATTGGCGTAATCGTCACAATCTTTAAATAGATGTGGTTACACAATGAAAAACACTCTTAGCCGGAGTGTTTTTCGTTGAATCTTTTTTTCAATAGGGGAGCACTTGACGTACTTCCTGTACACTTATTATAAACACAATGTATTCTAAATACAACAAAATTGTTTAATAGTCGTCATCTCAAAGTCAAATTGAATCAACATATTTTCATAACCGTGAAGATGTTGTTTTTTTTATGCAAACTTATTTGAAGTGATACTGCTATCTCCGTGCTGAGTTGAGTGCTATTTAAATGCTGTGCACCTCAAAACAGAAGCCCTAAATTTAAAACCTTTTTAAGACATCCCGATTCTCCCAGTAGAACCCCTTTACGGCTTTTTTTGATAGAATTGTTTGAGATTTTCAGGTAAGACATAGGCTTGATTTGATTCAGCTTGAGGGCTGTTCAACACATGACGTAAAATGCGTTCAATCAAAAGCTTCACACTGGGTGCATTCACGCTTTCTCCATCTTCCATGAAGGTTCGACAATCCGTGTCATGACCACTGATTTCGCTGCAACAACCACAGTTGTTCTCTGTGATGGTCTCAAAGAGATCGCATCCATTGATGCGTATGGTGGGTGAACTCAAGAAACGATGTTGGATGGCGAGTGCTTGAGTGGACATGTGTATCTTACTCAAGTTGGCATGATAACCCAGTTCAAGTAAAACAGGACGTAAAAGCGTCAGTGCTTTCTCCAATCGCTTATCCGTGGATTGGCAGCGATCGCAACTTTGCAGGTCCAAGTACAGATATTCCACATTCAAAGCTTTCGTGCTGGGGCAACAGGTTTCCACATCGACGCAACACTTCGCTAACATATTGATGCTCATCTATTTATAGAATACATCTTTTTAAAGTGTTTGAACATCACTTTTCCCAATAATGTGCTATGATTTTAAAAAATCAAGGAGCGATTCATATGCCAATTGGACATGTCACAGAATTAGAACAAAAAGTCGTCAATAACCCACTCGCAAAGGACGCTAAAATGCAAGTTTTGGTTGGCCCCGATCAAGGTTGGGACAATCACGTCATGCGTGTGTTTGAGTTGGAGGTCGGAGGGTTCACTCCTCGTCACCAACACGCTTGGCCACACATCAACTACATCATCGAAGGAGAAGGTTCACTGTTTCTCAACGGGCAAGAAAATCCCGTCAAAGCTGGATCCTATGCTTTTGTCCCAGGAAATGAGCTTCATCAATTCCAAAACACAGGCAACAAACCCTTTAAGTTCATCTGCATCGTACCGAGTGAAGGTCACTACTAACAAGCGCAAGCTTGTTTTTATGTGGGTAGATGATTTGATAAAGGGACACAGGTTGCGATATACTCATACGGTATGAGGAGTCTATTATGGAACTATTGAAACTGGCTGGGATCTTTATAAGCATTGTCTTGATATTGAAGCTACGCAAGAATCTATCCTTGGCCATTGGCATATCCACCTTGGTGACGGCCTTGCTTTTTCAATTACCGCTTGAATCATTCGTCTCAGTCGTCTCAAAATCAGTAGTCAGTTCATCGACCTTGACCATTCTTTTGGTTTTCTATTTGGTGGGTTACTTACAACGCATGTTGGAGGCTCGTGGGAGCCTTCGCTTGGCCCAATCCTCTTTGGATGGCATCTTTAAGAGCAGACGCATCACCACTGCCCTGGCACCTTTTCTATTGGGTCTTTTGCCTTCACCAAGTGTTGTGTTGATGGCAGGAGATATCGTCAACACCAGTGTCGAAGATCATTTGAATGATACCGAGAAAGCATTTGTGACCTCTTTCTATCGTCACATTCCGGAGAGTTTCTTGCCAATGTTCTCGACGATTTTGATTGCGATCAATTTGACGGAAGGACGCATCGAACTTTCTGCATTCATGTTGGCGATGGTGCCCATGATTCTGGTCATGATGGCCTTGGGGCATCTCTTCTACTTACGTAGGATACCGAAGGAAATCAAAGGTGAACATCTCGCTTTTGATCAAAGTATCAAGCGTTTGATTCAAGGGAGCTGGCCAATCGCACTGGTCATTCTGTGGATATTGGTATTAAATCGACCTGTATATGAAGCCGCCATCGGTTCAATCATCATCTTCGCTCTTGTTGGGAGATTCAGAGCTGAAGAACTAAAACAATATGTCTTCTCCGCATTTGAAAAGAACCTGATGCTTAGTACGTTCTTTATCATGATCTTCAAGGATGTCTTGATGGCCACGAATGTCATCAACACTCTACCCGCTCTTTTTGCCAATCTACCGATATCGGATGCCTTGATCTTTGCGTTGATCTTCTTTGTGGGTACTTTGGTGGGTGGATCACAAGCCATTACGGTCATCGCTTTGCCCTTGGTGTTCTTAACGATACCCGATGCTGGACTTCCAATTTTCATCTTGGTCATTGGGATGGCGTTCATTGCGAACCAACTCTCACCGACCCATGTGTGTCTGCCCATTACCGCTGAATACTTCAAGATTGATTTCTCATCTCTGATCAAGGAATCCTTGCCTACGGTTGCGGAGTATATTGTCCTCTTGTATGCGTACTATCATGTTTTAAGCTTCATCCTGTAAAAAAAAGGTTGACTATCAACCTTAGAGAAGTATTCCAATCAATGCCCCTGCTAGAATCAACCAGGTCGCATTGATTTTTGTTTTAATGAGTAATGCTGCGCTGATGATGAAGATCACGATGCTTTCCCAACCCAACAAGGTTCCCATTCCCAATTTAATGGTAACAGAAGCCATCAAGGCAATCGATGCGGCATTGACCCCATCTAAGAGAATTGATAATCCTTTATTCTGACGTAGCATATCGAACCAAGGAAAGACCAAGCCCACCAAGAGGAAAGAAGGCAAGAAGATGCCGATGGTCGCGCCAATCGCTCCAGGTAAACCCGCAATGACATAACCGATAAAGGTCGCTGTGGTGAAGACAGGTCCTGGGGTGAATTGACCTACGGCTACCGCATCCAAGAGGGTTTGGTTGGTGATCGCACCATAACGTAGGACAAACTCCGTTTCAAGAAATGAAAGTAAGACATAGCCACTTCCATAGAGAACAGAACCGATCTTTAGGAAAACCAAGAAAACCATCAAAGCAGACATCGGCTCAACCATGAATACTTTTCCTTTAGGAAGTTTCTTCAACAGGAAATAAGCAGTTGCGCCAATGAGAATCAAGGGGATTTCAGTGAGGCCAAAGAACGATAGAGCTAGAACCGAAATGAAGATCAAAGCCTTCTCAAACGATGAAAGAATCGACTTGGATAAACGATACAATGCTTGTATCACAATGGCCAAGATTACGGGTTTGACACCATCGAACAAGCCCGCCACAACAGGAATCGTCCCGTAATTGACATAGATGAAGGCAAAAGCCAAGACAATGAAGACGGCCGGTAAGATGAAGCTAGTGCCTGCGATGATCAAGCCAGGGATGCCACCTCGGTGATAGCCCATGAGAATGGCCATCTCAGTCGAATTGGGCCCAGGGATCAGACTTGTGAAGCCATACATATCAATGAAACGCTCTTTGCTTAACCATTGACGTTTGGTTACGATTTCATCTTCCATCATGGCCACATGCGCAGCAGGTCCACCGAAAGCGAAGATGCCGAGCTTCGCAAAGACTTTGAAGATTTCGAGTTTTTTATTTTCCATTGGGGAACTCCTTGTTGGGTTTATATCATTTTTATTTTGATTCTGCATCGTGTTTGCTCACATTTCGCTGATCGCTACCGTACTTCAGAAATAATGCCAAACCGAGAAAGCCAAAAGCAGATGCTACTAGAAAGTTGACTTGAGGGGAGATGTTCCAAAGAGTGGCACTGAAGAGGGCCGCAATGGATACCACCACATCCCGCATCATGTAATAGCTGCCATATGCGGAGGCCTTGATATCGGGATCCGCCAAACGTACAATCAAAGCTTTACGTGTGGGTTCACCGAACTCTTTCAAACCACGGATCACGAATGCGATGACCAAAATCCAAAATGAAGTGGAGATACTGAGGATGAGTGGGAAGATCGCAAAGAAGAAGAATGTGATGGCGACAAGCGTCTTATGTCGCACATGTTCAGATAACAGGGCAACAGGAATGTAGATGAACATTGCCGTAAGCATTTCAATCAAGGTCAATAAACTGAAGGTCACCGCGCTTTGATGGAGATTGTTCATGACATAGACCACAACGAACGCATAGGGAATCTGCTCCGCAAAGCGAATCAGGATGTCACTGACAAGCAGAATGCGCAGTTGCTTGGGCATGCGTGTGAAGCCAGCTTTAAGATCGATGGGAGATCGTTCCGAAGGCTCAGCCACGAAGCGTTGGATGAAGAAGACGGCAATGAGCGCAAAGATCATCGCAACGATGAATGCGATGCGTGCACCTAGGACGATCCCATAGGCTTGGATGATCAAACCGCCTAATAAGGGACCCACAGCCATGGGGATGCGTCGCACCAAGGAGTGCATGGATACACCCATTGTATGTTTGCTTTCTTTGAGCGTTGAGGCAATCAACGAAAGGATGGCAGGGAGAGACAAGGCTGTCCATGAAATGAAGAAGATGGATCCAATCAAAACCGCTTGCCAACTGGGAAAGAGGATGACGATGGCATAACCTATTATTGAAAGAAAGCTGACGGCAACCAAGGTATTCTTGTATCCAAAGCGATCCGACAACAAGCCCCCAACATAGGCATAGATCGCACTGAGAAAGTTATCGAGGGCATTGAGTGCCCCAACCGCATAGGTCGATCCACCAATCGCAAGCAGATAGATCGGGAGAAAACGCTCACCCATCTTCTCGCCCATGCCAATCAAGACAACCATGATGAGCATGGAGATGATGGATGGATTGAAACCAAGGCGTTCCTTTAAGGATTCTTTATTTTGACGCATGGATTTCACCTGTCAGTTCGCGGATATAGTGTTGAAGTTCAAGTAAGCTTTCATTCCCTAAAGGGGTTGTCCGATAGAGGATACGTCGTTTGCCTTCAAAGATCTGCTCTTCACTCACAAGAAGACCATCTTTTTCAAGACTGTGTAGAAGGGGATATAAGGTGCCATAGGACACATCGTATCCATGGTGTTTGAGTTCTTCCATCATCCAAGAGCCATAGATGGCTTCTTTCTGCGCATGGTGCAAGATGTGTAGACTCATGAATGCATTAAAGAGTTTGCGTTTTAAGGGTGTTATCATAATATCACCTTTCGATATCGAATAATGATATTATAGTGGAATTCGGATTGTATTTCAATAGCGTTGCTTGATGTCAAAAAATGAAGCATTGGTTATAATGAGACTATGAAAAGACTGTTAATCATATTTAGTCTCTTGATCCTCATCGCTACGTTTTTTGACTATCCAATAGCTCAGATGATCTATGATCCTTCTGCGCTTTGGGCAGATATCGTTTACATTTATGGTGAGCTTCCATCGATGATCGTAACGAGTCTGGCCTTTGTGTTCTTGAGCATTATCTATGAACGCTATCGATATATCAATCTAAGTTTGAGTTTTATCGTAGGCACATGGGCAGGTGTACAAGTCGCACATCATGCAGGGCATTCGATTTGGATTGCTGGTTTGCTTGCCTTCATGATTACTTTGACCGTACATGCGTACCTTCGCAAGATGAATCTTGAGTGGATCGACAGGTATAAGCATCGCTTGATCATCATTGCTTGGACAGGTCTTCTTGCCTGGCTATCTCCGCAAATCATAAAGATGATCTGGGCACGTCCCAGACCTTATGTCGTCTTTAGTGGTGAAGAATTTCAAGCATGGTATTTAGGATTCAATTTAACATTGAACAATGCCTACAAGTCATTCCCTTCCGGACATAGTGCTGTTGCGTCAAGCTTGATTGCACTCAATACACTTAAATTAGAGATAAAGACAAAGTACTTTGGAATTATGAACTTAATCATATCTTTCTATATCGGCTTGGTGATGATTTCAAGGATGGTAAGAGGGGATCATTATTTGAGTGATGTGGTGTTTGGTGGAATGATTTCAATGACTATTTTTACACTTCTCAAGAATGATCAAAAAAAACGTGACAGGTAGAGTGCACGTTTAGAATTCGTTTAATTTTCTTCCGACAATGATACTTTTATGATAACTCGCCAACTGAAGGTAGATACAGTCTAGTATAAACATCAACGAAATGGGATATGCGAGATTGTCGAATGCATCATCATACTCGTCAAATCCCCAAAGTATAAAATAATCAGATAGTCTATGGAGTTCACTATTTGGAAGCCCAATATATACAATTGGTATGTTTCTGGATTTGAGAAAACGTGCGGTTTCAATGATGGCTTCATTCGTTCCAGAATGTGAAAGCAGGAAGGATAGAATACGGTTTTTTGGATTATCCGCCAATGAGTTGATGTAATGTTTATTGATACCAAGTTGAACCTGGGCATGATGACCAAGATTTGAATAACGTACACAAGCTGCTTGTGCGATACCGTAGTTGATGCCTGTCGCATAAAAATCAATGGTTGTGGCATTTCTAAACTGATTTATAATGTGATGAAAGTTGAGTTTTTCAATACGATCTGCTGAATTCTTAGTGATTTGAGTATAACGTTGAGGTAATAAACGCAATACGTCGGTCAATGAGCTATGCATCGTGATCTGATCTTTATCAGCTGTTTTAGTTTGCGTATACGCTTCAATAAACTGCATTCTAAAATCCGGGTACCCTGTGGTACCTATTTTTTTGCAGAATCGAACAATACTTGGGGAAGAAGTGTACATTAAAGCTGCCAACTCCTTAGCTGAGTTCTGAACCACATGTTCAGGATTTAGCAAAATGTACTGAGCGATTTGCTTTTCAATTTCAGTAAAATTTGAAGTTTCCTTGATTCGTCGAATAATCATAAGTGACTATATATTAGCACATCTGAAATCGAATTTCACAAATTGATACATAAAAGTAATAAATTAGGAAACCGCTTACATTTCACATGTGTTTTATTGTACTTAAAATTGAGTGTTGTTAGGATAGGGTCATAACAAAGGAGAACCAATATGTTAACAGTTGCTTACATTGGATTTGGTAATAGTGTAATCCGTTATCATTTACCATTTATTCGCGATCACAAGAACGTAAAAGTAAAATCAGTTTACAGACGAGAGATTGATCGTCAACTTCCAGGTGAAATGGAGCGTGAGGCTTGTTATCCAGATATTCTCTTTACTTCAGATTTGAATGATATTTTGAATGATCCAGAAATAAATCTTGTGTCCATTAATACGATGCAGGATACACATACTTTCTATGCTAAAGCATGTATCAATGCTGGGAAGCATATTCTTGTTGAGAAACCATTTGCGATGAGTGTGAAAGAAGCGAAAGAAGTGTACGATTTAGGCCGTGAAAAAGGTGTTCTAGTATCTTGTAACAATAACCGTCGTTTTGATGCGGATTTCTTAACTTTGAAGAAAATAATTGATGCTGGAACACTCGGTGAAATTGTCGAAATTCAATCCCATTATCACTATTTCAGACCTGTTTTTTCTTCAAACAGAGGTCGTGGAATGGTTGAAGGCTTGGCCATTCATCCAATCGATCAGATGGTCTCACTTATGGGAAAGCCAGATCGAATCCACTATGATGTTCGTCCTTACTTTAGCTTAAATGGAGATGATTACATCGATATTGATTTCTTTTATGGAAAAATGAAGTTTACGGTTAAATGTAGTTTATGCGCTAAGATTGATTACCCTAAGTTTATAGCACATGGTACAAAAGGAAGCTTTATAAAGAATAGTCAAGGACACTTATCTTCACATAGAATGCCAGAACCACTCGTGGTCTCGTTTGACCCTGAAGCAGAATCAAATTGGGGAACACTTTCGTATATTTCTGAAGATGGTAAAGATGTGACTGAAAAAGTTCAAACAGAAGTAACAAACTATGGAGCTATTTATAACAATTTAGATGAAGCTATCAATACTGGAGCAGAACTGATTGTTAAAGAAGAACAAGTTCTCCTCGTTCTTCAAATCGTTGAAGATGCCTTAGCAAGCATCGACGCCTAATATGCGTTTAGGTACAATTGGAAGTGGCGTAATCGTCGAACAATTTCTCGATGCGTGTAAAAAAGTAGAAGGTGTTGAGCTTGTTGCGGTTTACTCAAGAACTTTTGATAAAGGTCAAAGCCTAGCTTCGAAATTCGAAATATCAAAAGTATATGTGGATCTATCAGAAATGTTGAATGATGATGCGATTGATACGGTCTATATCGCTTCTCCTAATAGTTTGCATTTTGAACAAACTAAACAGATATTGGAAGCTAAAAAAAATGCGATTGTCGAGAAACCCTTTACTAGCCATGATCGTGAAAGCAAGATTCTGATTGAACTTGCAAACAAGAATGGGTGTTACTTGTTTGAGGCGATGTCAATTCATGATATGCCAAATTTGGAAGTATTAAAGAAAAAAATGAAGTTGATTGAGCCTATTAAGTGGGTCGAACTCTCCATGGCTCAATATTCGAGTAAGTTCAGTGCCTTCAAGGCTGGAGAATTGCCCAATGTCTTCAATCCAGCCTACTCTGGGGGTGCATTGATGGATCTCAACATCTATCACTTGAACTTTGTTCTGGACTGCTTTGGGGAACCGATTTCAATGAAGTATTTCCCGCAACTGCATCCCAATGGAATCGATATTTCTGGCTTACTCATAATGGATTATCCAAATTGCACAGTGACTTCAGTCGCAACCAAAGATAGTTTCGGTAGACCCAGTGGTGTCTTCCATGGCGAAAAAGGCATGATTGAGTTTACAGATGGCATCAATGGGTTACGCTCCTTTACATTATGGCAGGGGCGTGAAAAAGAAGTCATCAATGTTCAGACAGAGAATAATCGTTTGGTTTATGAGGTTCGAGCATTTGAACGTATCATTTCGACAAAAAATGTAATTGAGATGAATGAGCGTCTAGCACTTACACAAAGCGTTATGGTCTATCTTACCCAATTGCGTAAAGAAGCAGGATTATTTTTTGCGGCAGATATACAGTAGGTTTATTCACCTCAACCCTAATATGGGGAAATGGGTTGTCGTGTGATATACAAGCACAAATCTTAAAAGGAGGAAATAACGTGCAAGAAAATCGTAGTATCTTTGATAAAATCAATGACTTGACGATGAAGGTTGCGGAACCGATGGCCAATTTTGCGGCCATACCATGGGTTGCGTCACTTCAAGAAGGGATGATCGGTATCATGCCGGTTGTCATCATTGGCTCATTGTTCTTGGTTTTATCCGCATTAGGCTTACCATGGATCTCTACAAGTGCGGCTGAAGCTACACCCTTACTACCATTCTTATCACCGTATGCAGGTAAACTCTTGGTATTCTTTAATTTGACGATGAATTTCTTAGGTCTATATGCTGCAATTACAATCGCAATGGCGTATGGTAGAAAACTAAACATCCCCGAAAGAAGTACAGCTTTACTTGGCTTGGTTACCTTCTTACTGATGACTGTAAATAGCACCAGCTTAACAGGTACTGTTAAGGATGCGGCTGGATCAGATGTTGCATTCTCAATTGGTGGTATTTCAATTGGATCATTCGGAGCTTCTGGTTTATTCACAGCAATATTGGTAGGTTTACTATCGGTTCGTCTATATAAACTGGTTATTGACTCTGGTATTGTTATTAAAATGCCTGAAGGTGTTCCTCCTGCAATCGCAGCTTCCTTCACATCATTGATTCCTTATGCGGTTGTCTTTATGACGGCTTGGATTATTCGCACCTTATTTGGATTTGATTTTGCGACTTGGCTTACGACACTGATTGCTCCATTGTTCAATGCGGCAGATAATGTGTTTGTCTACACCGTTACACAGTTCTTGCAAAATCTATTCTGGGCAGCTGGGATTCATGGAGATAATATGTTGAGCCCAATTACGAGTCCTTTCACTACGATGACAATTGCAGCCAATGCAGAAGCTATGTCTGCAGGACTAGCTCTTCCTTATGTTTGGACTCAACAGCTCAGTCGTATGCATGGTTGGACGATTACAGTATGGCCACTCTTCATCTTTATGTTCTTTTCAAAAGTTCCTGGACATAAAACTTTATTCTGGACAGCACTACCAGCGGGTATCTTTACCATAATTGAGCCTGTCATGTTTGGGCTACCTCTAGCATTGAATCCAATTCTTTTAATTCCGTTCTTATTGTCTACGGTCGTTGGGGCAGCATTTACCTACATCGTTGCAGCTCTTGGATTGGTTAGTAAGTTCTTTGCAGCACTACCTTGGGCAACCCCACCATTCATCTTGGGACCTGCAGCATCAGGAGACTGGAAATGGATTATCATCATCGCTATTAACGTAGCATTGGGTTACTTTATCTACTTGCCATTCTGGCGTATGTATGAAAAGGCTCAACTCGCTAAGATTGAAGCGAACAAAGAAGTGAATTTAGAAGAATAATCAACAGGGAGACTTCGGTCTCCTTTTCTTTTCTAAGTTTGGTAGAATACAGGTATGCAAATCAAACGTACGCAAGCCATCGATCAATTCATGAAGCGATGCCTTTATAATCTGAATAATGAGACTAAGAATGAATTCTTGGGTTTGAATATTGAAACACTTGATCTAGATCGTCTCAGACAAAGTATGGGTAAGGCAGGCTTTCAGGAGTTCCAAAGTCCTAAGGCTCAGTGGCCATCTCTCTACTTAAGCACTCAGGAATACATTAAGAATCCATACACCTCTCATATTCGTTTTGATGATCTTTCGCAAACCGTATTCAAGTATACACAAGAAACCATTTATCCGCATGAACTCTTCAGTGTATCCAGTATCGTGGATGATCAAAATCGTGAGTTGAATGATTGGATGATGTTAAGAGCGATGGATGAAGCCTATCAGGCGACCTTTTTATGGCAAAATGATGAAGTTTGGATGTTGGATGCCCCTTCAGAGATGAACACCATTTTGCCCTATGCACAAAAAGCCAGGGGAAAGGTCTTGACCTTTGGTTTAGGCATTGGTTTTTATGTCTATATGGCATTATTGAATGAGCATGTGGAAAGTGTGACGATCGTGGAGCGTTCTTCTGAAGTGATCCATCTCTTCAATACGGTACTACGTCCACAATTTTCAAGTGATAAAACCATCCATATCATCCAAGGGGATGCCTTCGATTATTTCAATGAACAAACATTGAATCAATACGACAGTGTCTTCGTGGATATCTGGCAGTCCAATGAAGATGGACTCGTAATGATTGAAAAACTACTTGAGCAACATCTCCCATCCTTCGATCAAGTGGATTTTTGGATTGAATCGTCTTGTATGGAAATCCTACATGCCTTAATCTTTATGGTCCTCAAAGGATTGCTTGAAAACAAAGCCTATAATAATAAAGATCCGATGTT
>DHGC01000046.1:12986-26712 GCA_002402585.1 Erysipelotrichaceae bacterium UBA4808
TTGATGTATGATCCGAAGATCTTAAGAGAAATTCTCAGTCTTCACGTCTAAGCAAACTCGAGTAAAATTTAATTTTATTGACCCATTGATTCATAATCAAATCATGTGTTGCTTGATCAAAGGCTTCTGTTTTAGTGAATGTTGTGGTAAAGATGACATCCTTCAATACATTTGAGAGCAATAGATTGGTGAACTTTTTACAATCGCAAGTTTGGATCTTACTTCGAATCTGCATTTCATTGAGATAATCATTAAACAACTGGCGTAAATCTGGGAATATCAAGAATGCAAACTCACGTATCTCTTGAATTTGGATCATATTTGAGACGAAGATTCTAAAGATATGCAGATTATCAAAGTAACTGGCAAAGGAGAAGTCCACAAGGATCGTAAGATCATTTTCGAATGATTCAAAGCTCAATGAGGCAAGAACTTTATTCGTATTGATCTCAAAACCTTTGATGGCACTGGTCAAAGTTTCAATATAAAGATTGATTTTATTCGAAAACAAGCGGAAAATCGTAGCTTCGGAAACACCCGCTTCCTTTGCGATTTCAGATGTGCTTGTTTCATAGAAGCCTTGGCGAGAGAATAGAATCAATGCGCTGGCTTCGATTTTTTCTTTAGCACTAAGCTTCATGATGACGCTCCTTACTTAAGATGGTGAGTGCGTACTGAACGAAGTAATCCGAGAATTCGCTCTTGACCATGGCTTTATAACTGGATTGATCGATGAGATAGTAAAAAGAATGATAAAAAATTGTGCTAAAAATGGCATCGATAAAGGCATCAAACATCAAGTCACGAATGGGATAACGATGACTTAGGCCAACGATGAACTGAACATAAGCGTTTTGCTGGTCATTCAGTGATTGATAGATCTCGCTCAAGACTTCGACAGGCATATGGGCTTGCTTGACCAGCAAACGGAAGGAAGGGGTCAATTGAAGATTGACTTCGATCATAGAATCGATAAGATACTTCAAGTCTTGCGTGAGGTCCCCCGAGTAATGAAGATTGTTGAAATCATTCGGTAATGATTTACGTGTATAATATGCGATGGTCGTTTGAAAAAGCTCCTCTTTGGAAGCAAAAGTACGGAAAACAGTGCTTTCGTTCACATCCGCCAACCGTGCGATCTCTTTGGTTGTGGTTTGTTGGTAGCCATGTTCCATGAAGAGTTGGAAAGCCGCATCGACAATTTTATTCCAGTTGTTTTGTGTCATCGTCAATCCTTTCTTTGTCATTATACAATAATTCCTTAAATAGATAACAGTGTGATATTTTTTTATAAACGTATCGTGTTCACGCTTGACAGAGATTAAACATAAGCTATAATGAGAGTGTATACATGCATATATGAATTATAAGACTTGCACAATAAAAAGTAAATACACGCTTTATGAATCAGCGTAATAAGGAGGAAAGAATTTGAATATATACGGAATCATACGTCACAATGCTTATTATGACTCAGTGAGTTTGATGCAGATTTCCAGAGCTGTTGAAGACATCGAAGGTGTTGATGCGGCAATGGTATGCATGGGTACGCAATTGAACAAGGATCTGTTAAAAGATGCCGGATTGCTCACCGAAGAATTTGCGTCAAGTAAACCCAGTGACTTGATCATTGCTTATCGTACAGTAAAAACAGACTTGGAATCCTTGGTATTGGAAACGGTTGAAGCTAAATTGAATGCTAAACAAGACGATAAGGATGTCAATGAACAGGATCCAACGAGTGTTGGCTCTGCAGTGAAGCGTTATCCGGAAAGCAATCTTGTGTTGGTTTCATTACCTGGGCAATATGCGGCTCGTGAAGTCAGAAAAGCATTAAATAAGAAACTTCATGTCATGTTGTTTAGCGACAATGTTCGTATCGACGAAGAATTGGAGCTTAAACAACTCGCGCATGAAAAAGGCTTATTGATGATGGGACCTGACTGCGGAACGGCCATCATCAATGGTAAAGGGCTCTGTTTTGCGAATAAAGTACGTAGAGGCAGAATCGGTATTGTCGGTGCATCTGGGACAGGTCTTCAAGAAGTAACGGTATTGATCGACCGTTTAGGTGGAGGCATTTCACAGGCTTTGGGAACAGGTGGACGTGATTTGAGTTATGAAATCGGAGGCATCATGATGTTGGATGCGTATCGTGCTCTCGAACAGGATCCTGAAACCGATGTCATTCTCTTATTGTCGAAGCCACCGGTCAAGGAAGTTGAGCTGAAGATCATTGAAGAAGTTAAAAAGGGTCAAAAGCCGACGATTATTTGTTTCTTGAACAGTGAACTCTCCCATGTCAATGAACGTGTCTTTGGGCTTAATACACTTGAGCAAGCAGCCATCAAAGCGGTTGAACTTGAGTTGAATAAAGAAGTGAACATAGAGGATTTTGATACCTTGGCAGCTGTGGATCTTGAATCTTGGAAAGCGAATGTCTCTAAGGATCAGAAATATCTTCGTGCTTTGTATTGTGGTGGGACCGTCTGTGATGAAGCGGCGTATATCGCTTCAACACGCTTGGATAAACAGGATGTTTACAGCAATGTGGGTAAAGTGACACGTTTGAGTGACGCTTATCACAGTGTCAAGCATAGTTTCATTGACTTAGGCGATGATAACTTCACTGTAGGAAAACCACACCCCATGATTGAACCCTCACTCCGTAATGCACGTTTGATTCAAGAAGCGAAAGACAAAGAAACCGCTGTTATTCTGTTTGATGTGGAAATAGGCTATGGTTCGCATGTTGAGCCAACGGAAGTCGTTCTAGAAGCCATTCGTGAAGCGAAACAAATCGCCAAAGCAGACAACAGAGAAATCATGTTCGTAGCCTATGTCTTGGGTACGGATAAAGACACTCAATCATTGGATAAACAAATTCGCTTGCTCAAGCAAGAAGGTGTGCTCGTGGCTTCCTCCAATGCCCGTGCAGCTCACTTGGCAATCGATTTGGTAGGAGGATTAAACGCATGAGTCAAATCAATAAACTGTTTAAGTCGAATCTCAATGTAGTGAACATGGGATCGCAGATCTTCCACGAAGAGGTCTTAAAACAAGACAATCCAAGTGTGAACATCGATTGGAAACCACCGGGTGCGGGAGATGAAAAACTCCTAGAAGCATTGGATTGGTTGAGTGATCAATCAGCAATCGATCAAGCCAATGATCAAGTCATTGAAATCATGATGTCATCTAAGATGGTACTAACAGGTGTTGCACGCGCAATCGATGTGGTACCGGGCATGAGTAAACATACTATCTTGCATGCCGGTCCACCCATCACCTTTGAAAAGATGCCTGGTCCGATGAAGGGGGCAGTCATTGGAGCCTTGATCTATGAAAAGTTGGCAAAAGATGCGGATGAAGCTTTGGCCTTAGCCCAATCGGACTCGATCACGTATGCATCGTGTCATGATCATCAAACCGTAGGAGCGATGACAGGTGTCATCTCAGCCAACATGTTGGTGCATTGTGTAAAAAATGAGACGTATGGCAACTATGGTTTCTCGATGGTTCATGAAGGATCCGGTTATACGGTTCAACGTTATGGCTCATGGGATGAAGGTGTCATCAATCGCCTAAATTGGTTGGACCAAGAATTCAGACCTGTGTTGAACGATGCGATCAAACTCTCTGGAGGCATCGATGTTGGGGCAACCATTGCGCAGGCCTTGCATATGTCCGATGAATGCCACAATCGCAATAAAGCATCCTCATCTTTGTTCTATAAGCAAATCGTACCGTTCTTATTACAAACAGAGTATCCAAAAGAGGTCCTGCTTAGAGTATCGCAATTCATCAATGGTAACGAACATTATCACTTGAGCATCACGATGGCTGCCAGTAAGGCACAGTTGGATGCGGCCAATGGCGTCAAGAATTCAACGATTGTCACAGCTTTGAGTCGTAATGGGTATGAGTTTGGTATCAAAGTCAGTGGATTGGGTAAGGATCATTGGTTCACTGGACCTGCACGCATGGTCGATGGCTTGTTCTTCCCAGGTTATTCACAAGCAGACGCGTGTCCAGATATGGGTGACAGTGCTATTTCTGAGACGGCAGGTTTAGGTGGTTTCTCCTTAGGGAACGCGCCAGCCATCGTTCAGTTTGTTGGGGGAACGGTTGCGGATGCATTGTCGTATGTGAAGAAGATGTATGAGATCACCTGGTCAGAGAATAAGAACTATACGATTCCGTTCTTAAACTTTAGAGGAACACCAGCAGGTGTGGATGTCCGTAAAGTCATAGAAACGGGAATCCTACCGATCATCACCACTGGCATCGCACATAAAGAGCGTGGTAAGGGTCAAATCGGAGCGGGGATCACAACCCCTCCACAAGAATGTTTTGAAAAGGCGTTAATCGCATTAAGCGATGCATATAAAAAAGGAGAAGAATGAAAAAGGGAAAGATTAGTTTAACAAATTGGATGATCATCGCATCATTCCTCGGTATTGGAGCAGGCTTGGTTTTTGGACCAAGCATGGCCAATATCAAATTCTTAGGAGATATCTTCCTAAGACTCATGCAGATGTCCGTTGTATTCTTAGTAATGGGTGCCATATCTGAAGCAATCGGTGGATTGGATATCAAAGATATTGGTAAGTTGGGTGGAAAAACCATTGGCTTGTTTGTCGTGTCCACATTGTTTGCGGCATTTGTTGGCTTATTGGTCGCTTTGATCATCAATCCAGGGGTTGGCGTCACGGGTGTTGAAGCCGCTGAATTCACTGGAACGTTGCCTGAAGGCAATCCTCTGAACCTAATCGTCAATTTCTTCCCTAAGAATATCGTGGAAGCCATGGCGACAGGCAGTATCTTACAAGTCATCGTGTTCTCAATCTTCTTTGGTTTGGCGCTCTCCATCTTGAATGAAAATGAACATGGAAAAGCCATTTATAATTGGATCAAGAGCTTTAATGTCATCGTTCTTCAAGTTGTTAAAGTCATCATGCATTTCGCACCAATCGGGATCTTTGCGCTCGTAGCCAATATCACCGGTACCGCAGGTTTGACGATTCTCTTAGCCTTAGGAAAGTTCCTCATCGCTTTGACGATTGGATGTTTGGCTGTTTTGATTCTCTTGGTTCTGATCGTGTCCTCTTATGGCAAACTGAACCCATTCCGTTTGTTGAAGAAGCTGAATAATACGATCATTGTTGCTGTCACAACGACCTCTTCTGCAGTATCGTTGCCAGTTCAAATTGAAGATTCGGAACTTCGCATTGGCGTTAGTCGCCGTGTGTCGCGTTTAGTTAATCCATTGGGTATGAATCTGAACAGTCATGGATTAGCCATTACGGTCGCTGTCGCATGTATCACGGTTGCTCAGTTCTTCGGTATCGAATTGGCCGTTGCGGATTACTTGATGATTGGTGTCATGTCGACCCTGGCAACCTTTGCGAACCTCGCTGTTCCGGGTGGTGCTTTGGTTACGATCTCCATTGGTTTCTCATTAGTTGGTTTACCTTTGGAAGGTGTCGCCATCATGGCGGGTGCCGACTGGTTTGCAGGAATCATTCGTACATTGTTGAATGTTGTCGATGATGTTTTGATTGCGGTTTTGGTCGCTATCAGTGAAAAAGAATTGGATTACGCTATCTTCAATTCTGATGAAGTTGCTACGCAAGAACTCGCTGTCTAATTAATGCAAGAAGCATGTCAGAAGGTTTCTGGCATGCTTCTTTTATATCCTCTATAATGTTAAAAGGAGATTCGATATGAAAAAGCTCACTTTTAGTAACACAATGATCATCGCTACGATTCTTGGTTTTCTTGCGGGTATCATTTTCAAAGATTTCATGACCAATTTCAAGTTTCTCGGAGATATCTTTCTTCGCTTGATGCAGATGTCTGTGGTGTTGTTGATCATGGGCGCGATCATCGAATCTGTGGGTGCGCTAAAACCAAAAGATCTCGGGACATTAGGTTTGAAAACCATTGTTATGTTTTTAATTACGACGGTTGTTGCAGCTTCGGTAGGGATTCTTGTCGTTAATCTCATTCAACCGGGGGAAGGCGTTATTGGTGTCTTGCCTCAAGAGTACACAGGCAATTTGTTTGAGGGAAATGTCGTTGACTTGATGGTTGATTTTGTTCCAAGAAACATCATGGCTTCCATGAGTTCCGGAAACATCATTCAGGTCATTGTATTTGCGATCTTCTTTGGACTGGCCATCTCGTTTTTACAGGAAAATGAAGATGTTTGGAAGATTTATCAATTCATTCAAAGTCTCAATGTTGTCATCATGCAACTCATCAAAATCGTGATGAAGTTTGCTCCGATTGGGGTCTTTGCCTTATTGGCGAATATCACGGGTACGATCGGTTTTGCGGTCGTTGTGCCATTGTTCAAGTTTCTCTTATCGATGTTCTTAGGTAGTTTCCTAGTTATTGTATTGTTTTTAGGATTGATTTCGATCTATGCTAAAATCAATCCATTCAGTTTTCTGAAGAAAATCAAAAACTCCATCATTGTCTCTGCTACCACGACCTCCTCCGCAATATCACTTCCCATTCAAATGGAAGACTGTGAAGAAAGACTGGGTATCAGTCGACGTGTATCTAGACTTGTTAATCCCTTGGCGATGACGCTGAACAGTGATGGTTTGGCTCTAACCATCTCCATCGCGTGCATCATGATCGCACAGTTTTACGGCATACAACTCAGCCTATCTCAACAGATTGTCATTGTGGCTGTTTCGACATTGACCACAATGGGGAACCTCTTGGTTCCAGGGGGTGCGCTCGTCGCCATTGCCATCGCTTTTCAAATGGTTGGTTTACCGCTTGAAGGGGTTGCGCTCCTTGCAGGAGTGGATTGGTTCGCTGGAATCGCACGAACCTTATTGAATGTCATCGACGATATCTTGGTCGCTTTCTATGTGGCTGTATCCGAGAAAGAGTTCAATCGTGAGATTTTTGATCGATCATGATCTATGCATATGCCAGTCGTTTGAATCAAGCTGTTCAAGGTGAAGGCAGATGTCATTCAGTCTTTCATCATGTGATTAATTTTGAATTTAACGGTCATCCTCTGATTTCAATCATTGAAGAGGGATATCCTGCTCAACCCTATGGTTTGATTCTTCAATCCAGTGATTTTAAACAGCTGAAGCAACATGTCAAACAAGAAGATGCCTGTCATAAAAATGGACATCTCTTTATTTTTGGCAATGTTCGTGTTCTTGAAACGGGATTTTATGATTCAGATCTATCAATACTCGTACAAGACACTAGACGTTCGACTTCCTTAATGCTCGAATGGGTAAAAACTTACTTTGTGAGAATGGGTATTCGCAATGAGCTTTATCACCGTGTCATTGAATCAAAAAGCACCGATTCCACAATCGAATACGGTTTGAGCAAGTTACGCGACTTAAGTTTCAAGGTGAGTGACTTTGCATATTGTTTGGGTTATGGAGCTGGTCTTACACCATCATCCGATGACATGTGTGTGGGCTATTTCGCAACACTTCAGGGAATGAGAATAACGACTCCGGAATATTGTGCTAGCCTTCATCAATGGATCGTCGAGATAGGCGATCACTATACGAATAAAATCAGCTTGAAATTCATTCAATGCATCCTCATCAATCAGGTGGAAGAGGATGTTGCGGAATGCTTGAATGCATTATTTAATCTTCCCCATGAAGTGTTTGTCCAATGTGCAGATGCTTTGATGATGCATGGGTCGAGCAGTGGCAGTGATGTGTTATTGGGTATTTATTTAGCTTTACAAGCCATTCAAAGGAGTCAAAATGGGTAAAAAAATCGTCGTCGCACTGGGCGGGAATGCTTTAGGCAACACCGTACAGGAACAAATAAATCTAGTCGCCATAACAGCGGAATCGATTGTCGATCTTGTCGAACAAGGTCATCAGGTCACCATCGTCCATGGGAATGGACCTCAAGTTGGGATGATCAACCTCGGCATGAATTATGCTTATGAACAGGGTGTGATCAAGACGGATATGCCGTTTGCAGAGTGTGCAGCACTGAGTGAGGGTTATATCGGCTATCATCTTCAAAATGCCATCAAGAACGAACTACTGCAAAGAAATCATTCGAAAAGTGTTGCCACACTGGTGACACAGGTTGTCGTAGATGCTAAGGATCCGGCATTTGATCATCCAACCAAACCGATTGGACATTTTCTAAGTAAAGAAGACGCGGATCGCTTGGTCGAGGAACGAGCTTATCATGTGGTTGAGGATTCAGGCCGTGGTTATCGTCGAGTCATCGCTTCTCCTAAACCTGTGGACATCTTGGAGTTGGAAGTGATCAAATCCACCATTGATGCGGGTCATATTTTAATTACCTGTGGTGGGGGTGGCATTCCGGTTGTAAAAGATAATAATCGTTATCATGGTGTGGAAGCGGTTATTGACAAGGATCATGCGGCTTCAAAACTTGCGGATCTCATTGATGCGGATATCCTGATCGTTTTGACAGCCGTTGAAAAGATCGCAATCAATTTCAATAAACCAAATATGAAATGGTTGGATCTCGTCGATCTCGAAGAGGCAAAGACGTATATTGAAGAGGGGCATTTCGCTCCGGGTTCAATGTTGCCAAAAGTGGAAGCGGCACTCGCTTTTGTCGAAAGCCATCCTAAGCGCAGTGCTTTGATTACTTCACTTGAGAAATCAGCAGAAGGCATTCAAGGCAAAACAGGCACAAGAATCGTTTCAAGCAAAAATTAGATGTTGAAGTCAGAGGATAATTCTTCTGACTTTTTTATGGCATAATAGGACTGTGAAAGAACACTACAACAGCTTCATCCCTAAACTCTTCAAAGCTTCAGCCATGACGTTTAGCTCCCATATCTTTTATGTGCAAGCTCAAAATCAGATATCTGAACGTCTTCGCAGCCATGAGATGGTGCATGTCGAGCAGTATAAAAAGGATGATTCCGAGCATTAAACAAGAAGAACTTTAAAATATATAATTCACGAGAAATTAGTGATGTTCTATTAGAAGTTGACTAATCATTTTTATAAGGTAGTTGGAAATAGTCCAAGTACTTTTTAAAATGATCTTGAGCATTTAGGCATGTGTCCATTAAGTATCCGTTCTCCTTATCCCAATGTTTAAGACCTTTATAATAGTAGAGTTTTAGCTCTTCAGTGATGATGAAGGGTACAATATTATTTTTTAAACACTCCTTAAGCAAAATTAACCGGCCGACTCGCCCATTCCCATCTTGAAAGGGATGAATTCGCTCAAATCGCACATGAAAATCGATGAGATCTGTTATCGTTTTCTTCTCAATCCCATTATATTTTCTAAGAAGCGTAAACATTTCACTCGCCACATGACTGGGCTTGGTCGTTTCAAGTCCTCCAACTTCATTGGGTAGTTTCTTATATTCACCGAGCGCAAACCATTCGTTGCGACTATCACTGGTACTTGATTTTAAAGTATGATGAAGGCTCGTTATAAATTTCTCATTTAATTGAAGATGTGCTGCTTCGATAACCATATCGATGCACTTGAAATGATTTATTGTTTCCAAAACATCATCCACCCAAACCACATCTTGTGAAGCGCCAATTGTGTTGGTTTCGAAAATATACCGTGTCTGCTCATAGGATAGTTGACTGCCTTCAATATGATTAGAGTTGTAGGTAAATTCGATTTGGAGCTTATGATAAATTCCGCCAGAAAGCTTGCTTTTTTGCTCGCGTTTTAAATATCCCAATAATGTGGATGGCTCATGTTTTGCTTTAGGTTTTCGCATTGGTTTTTCCGCATCCGCAGGAATGTTCCAGGTTTTGCCAGTAATGAAGGCATTTGGAATACGACCAAGCGCACAGTAATTACGTATTGATCGTTCAGAGATCTTCCATTGCTTTGCTATTTCACGCACAGACAGATATTGCATTTCAATCACCTCACCATGGTTATTATATACCTTTATCGGCATAAAATAGGATAAATATAGTATCGATATTGTAACTTTATTTGCCGATAAATTAATGAGCATAATTATATCGAACATTCCATAGTGCAAGCCCATAACATGCACTCCAAATTTCATAGATTGAAAAACGGTACATTTACAGTTTATGCATTCCTTATGTCATAATTAAAATGTGAAAGAACACTACAACAGCTTCATCCCTAAACTCTTCAAAGCTTCAGCCATGACGTTTGGAACACATATCTTTTATGTGCACGCTCAAAATCAGATATCTGCACGTCTTCGCAGCCATGAGATGGTGCATGTTGAGCAGTATCGAAAAGATGGTTTCTTTGGGTTTCTCTTTAGATATTTAATGACATATTTCAAATTTAGAATCCAAGGGAAGTCCCACATCATTGCTTACTACTCCATACCTTACGAACAAGAAGCGTATGCCAAAGAGAGACAGGCTTAATATCAAATTAACGCAATCTATGGCATAATAAGGATGATTAGAAAAGAGGGATTCCATGGTTATCCATGTTTATAAAAATAGAATGAAGAAACGATATGCTATTTTGTTTGTGGCATTTTTGTTTGCGCTTGGCGCATGTGCAAAAGTTGAACCTGAAGTCATTGAAAAAGAGCCAGTGGATGAGCCGATTGTGGAGCTGAGTCCTAAAGAACGCATTGATTTAAGTTTGAAACCCAATGAGGCAGGTCAAATCATGGTTCTGATGTATCACAACATCGGTCCAGAGGAAAAAACTTGGGTCAGAACACCTGAGAATTTCCGAAATGACTTAAAGTATCTCTATGATAATGGGTATCGACCCATACGCTTAAGCGATTATGTCAAAGGACACATCACTACGGAAGCGGGGATGACGCCCATTGTCTTGACCTTTGATGATGCGAATTTGAATAACTTCAATTATCTGCAAGATGGATCGATTGATCCAGATAGTGCGGTAGGTATCTTGGTGGAATTCAATGCATCCCATCCGGATTTCCCACTGCATGCGACCTTCTTTTCCAACGGTGTCAATCCATTCCGTCAAAGTACCTTGATTCAAAAGAAAATCGATTTCTTGCTTGCGAATGGCATGGACATCGGCAATCATTCGAAAGAACACATGAACTTCAAAGATGCGACACAAGCAGATTTGGAATATCAGTTGGGTGCGCAAGTTGAATACTTGAAACAATATGTACCCAGTGATTATGCCATCAATACGCTGGCGCTGCCATACGGTTCACGACCAAAAGACAAAAGCTTGGAAATTTATCTTCAAAAGGGTCAGTATAAAGATGTTTCGTATGAAAACATAGCCATCCTGAATGTCGGTTGGATGCCAGCTTTGAGCCCATTCCATAATGCCTTCAATCCTTTGTCGATTCCACGCGTTCGTGCCAGTGAAACAGACGTTGATAATGTCGGATTTATGAATTATCTTAAGGATTATGAAATGAACCCTCAAAAACGCTTTATCAGCGATGGCGAAGCGACCATCATCACCATACCCTCCAGTTTTGCGGATAAGCTACAAACCACACTTCCGCTAGAAATCTATCTCTATGAATAAACACAAATTTTTATTAATCTTAATGCTTAGTTTTGGACTTGTTTTAACTGCGTGTTCAAGCAAAGAACCAACAGACGAGAATCCACCTGTAGAAGTAAAGCCCAATCAAGAAGAATTGGATCGTTTGGAAAGAGAACGTTTGATTGAAGAACGTCGTGTTCTTGAAGAAGCGCGTAAAGCGGACTTGGGTGAGTTCTATGTGCCACTTCCTCCTTTGGATGATCCTGTTGAGCCGTATACCGTCAAAGCCAAAGCTTTGTATATGACTTCGAATGTGGCGGGTTTCAATTTCAATGAAGAAGATGTAAAGTATTATGCCGATTATATCTTGGCCTTGAGTGGTCAATCTGGTCAGCCTGTCGATGAGAGTCGTCTTGGTGATGTGAATAAACTTGAAAAGATATTAGGCATCATTGATGCGACCGAAATCAACGCAGTGGTCATCGATGTGAAGAATGATCTTGGTTTGGTTGCTTGGAAGAGCGATATCGAAATCGTCAATACGGTTGGTTCCAATTGGAACACACCGATGAAGAACTTTAGTGTCTTGATGGATTATTTGAAATCCAAGGAAGTCTATACGATTGCTCGTATCGTTGCCTTCAAGGATCCCTATTTTGCGGAGAAGAGACCGGAACACGCGATTCAATTGACAGCAGGTGGTGTGTACAAAGATAAGGCAGGTTTCAGTTGGGTCAATCCTTTTGATTCGTATGTCTGGGATTATGTCATCGCCATCTCCCAAGAAGCTGCTTTGCGTGGCTTTGATGAGATTCAATACGATTATATTCGCTTCCCAGATAATGCTAAACATTACAATGAAATCACCACTTTCCCAGGTCGTGAGGGAAGAGATAAGGATGAAGCGATTGAACAATTCTTGATCTATGCCCAAGAGAAGCTGAAACCGTATCATGTACATGTGTCTGCCGATGTTTTTGGCGTCATCACATGGACTTGGGATGATAAACCAGAAGATATTGGCCAGACCTGGCGCAAGATTGCCAATAATACGGAATACATCAGTCCTATGGTTTACCCAAGTCACTATGGACGTGGTTTCTATGGCTTTGATGTGCCGGACCAACATCCTTATGAAGTCATTCAATATGCATCGCGTGAAGCCATAGAACGCAATGCGGCACAGAAGAATCCAGCCATCATTCGTCATTGGTACCAAGGCTTTACCGCCACTTGGGTCAAAGGATACATACCTTATGAAGAAGATGCGATCCAAAAACAAATCATTGCGGGTATGGAACTGGGTTTGGATGAATACATCATCTGGAATTCAGGCAACACCTATTACCCATTGAGCTTCTTCTATCATGATAAAGTGAACCAAAATCTCCGCCAGCCAGGCTTTGATATTCTTGGTCGAAGCGCGGAAGCGGCATTGACACGTTATCTCGATGCGCAACGTTTCAAACGAAACAATCACCTGTATCTCTTGACACCGATTGACCTGCGCGAAGAGGATTATGATGCTTTCGTACTTGCGTACCAAGCGAAAGGTTTGAGCTTGATCAATTACTCGATAGTAAGTGTCGAAGCGCAAGCCGATGGTTCAAGCATTGCCACGGTCAAGGTCAATTATCAAACAGAAACCCAAGAAGCGAAGATGGAAGATGCGAAATTCACCATCCTGCTTGAAAAAGATGTGTATAAAATCGTGCAAGCTGAACTCAGCTTCACGGATAAAGCGAACTAAAAAAGAGCTTTGCATGCTTGATCACATGTAAAGCTCTCTTTTTAATTAATTATCAACGCTATACAAGACACGAAGTGCTTCATCGACGGTTGTTTGACCTTGGCTCACAAAGCGGACCACTTCATCACGAAGCATCTGCATTTTCTTTTCTTCCGCATACGCACGCAAGGTTTCCATCGGTGCGTTCTTGGAGATCAACTCTTCCAATCGATGATCGATCAATACGATCTCGAAGGCTGCCAAACGACCTGAGAAGCCCGTGTGATTGCACTTCTCACAACCTTGTGCATGATAGACCGTATCGATGTCGACATTGAGGAGTCGTTGCTCACTGGGGGTGATGGGATGGGCTGTCTTGCAGTGGATGCATAGCTTCTTGATCAAGCGTTGGGAGATGGCACAGACCAAGGATGAACCCACTTTGAAGGGTTCAATTCCCATATCCACCAGACGTACGACAGAGGACAAGGCATCGTTGGTATGGATCGTAGAGAGAACCAAGTGACCGGTGATGGC
>DHGC01000042.1 GCA_002402585.1 Erysipelotrichaceae bacterium UBA4808
CTGCATGCTTACTTTCATGTGCTTCTCCTACTCGAACCGTCTGAAGTTGTTTAAGAACCGCAGATCGTTCGTATATAAATGACGGATATCGTCAATACCATATTTCAATAAAGCGACACGTTCAACACCGAGGCCAAACGCAAAACCACTGACTTTCTCAGGATCGAAGCCTGCCATTCTCAAGACATTTGGGTGGACCATCCCTGCCCCAAGGATTTCAATCCAACCCGATTGTTTACAGGTCGGACAACCTTTGCCATTGCAGATGTGACAGGAGACATCGACTTCAACGCTCGGCTCTGTGAATTGAAAGTAGGAAGGTCTAAAACGAATGACACGACTTTCGCCAAAGAGATGACGCGCCAAGCGTTCCAAAGTGCCTTTCAGATCCGCTAAGGAGATCTTTTCACCAACAACCAAACCTTCAATTTGAACGAATTGATGACTGTGTGTCGCATCATCGTCATCTTTACGGAATACTTTACCAGGACAGATGACTTTTACGGGAATCTCCCCTTTGTAGGCCTCTAGGGTTCGTGTTTGAATCGCTGTGGTATGCGTTCTAAGCAACCATTCCGCATTGATATAGAACGTATCTTGCATATCGCGTGCTGGGTGATCTTGTGGAATATTGGCACGCTCAAAGTTGTAATAATCCAATTCGACTTCGGGTCCTTCTTTAACCAAATAACCCATGCCTATGAAGAACTGTTCGATTTCGGTTTGAACAATCGTCAAGGGATGCAAAGTCCCAACCAAAGGCATGGCTGATGGCAGACTTAAGTCAATCTTGCCCTTTTGAAGTTGCACATCAAAAGCAGCTTCCTGAAGTGCTTCTTCTTTCAACTTGAATGCGGCTTCCAAGCTTTGTTTGATTTGATTGACCTGAGCTCCATAAGCAGGCTTGTCTTCCGCAGACAAGTCTTTCATCTTACCCATCAATTGTGCAACAAGTCCCTTTTTAGATAGATACTCATTTCGGACATTCTGCAAATCCCCTAAATTCCGACACGCCTCAATGGCCAACAAACCTTCATTTAATACATTTTCCATAGTGCTCCTTAAATAAAAAAAACGTCCCTACAGGAACGAAAATCGCGGTACCATCCTGCTTTGTCTTACGACACAGCTTTTATCCGATAACGGGGGACCGTGAGTGGTTAACTCCTCTTAGGGGTGAAATTCACAGGTATGAACACGTTTCAGCCAAGCATGTTCTCTCTAGGGGTCCTGTTACTGAATCCCTGCGTTGATTTACTTCTGTATTATATCAAATCACATCAAAATATCAAAGTTTTTCAATTAAGCTAATATTTCCATCCTTTAAACCAAAAATCTCATCGAAAATGATGCATTAAGATCCCTGTCGCAATCCCAACATTCAAACTATTGAATGCCATCGTTTCAATTCTAAGAATCGCATCACTGATATTCAGCCATTCCTGTCGAACACCCTGTCCTTCATTCCCTAAGATGAGCGCCAGTTTTTCTTTAGTATCACAATCACCCATGGCAATCGAATGATCAAAACCCGTCGCATAGATCGTATAACCTAAACTTTTTAATTGATGCAAATCTTCCGTACTAAAATCTTGTTTGATGTTCAAATAAAAGAGTGCCCCTTGACTCGCTCGTACGACCTTATCATTATAGACATCGACACAATTCTTTGAACAATAGACATGATTGAATCCAAATGAATACGCCGTTCTAAGCATGGTTCCCAGATTGCCGGGATCCTGGATGTCATCACAAACCAAAATATGCTCACCCTGTACTTCAACCGTTTGAATCTTACAGATTGCTAGAATGGTATCCTTTGAAACCGTCGTGCATAAGGCGTCAAATAAATCCGCTGACAAGCTGAACTGTTCAAGTACACTTGGATAAGCATAGCCTTCTTTAACCAACAGAACACTCGCCCAATGCGCTTTGATGGCCTCCTCGACCAGATGCTCACCTTCCACAATAAAAAGACCCGTTGTTTTACGACCTTTTACCTGCTTCAACTTCATCCATGCCTTGTATTTTTCGTTGTGTTTCGATTGAATGATCATAGTGTAAGTATAACAAAAAAGTGCTCAATGAGCACTTTATTCCATAATGACAGCTGCACAGCGTTCACACAAACCATCTACCGCATGGCTATGTGTCACATTCCAACAGCGCGGACATGTGATGCCTTCCGCAACCTCTACCTTCACATGTGTCTTATCCGCTTCAAGCACGTCAACCTGCGAAACGATCAACCATTGTGCGAAATTAGGCACAGTGGCTTCAACCAACGCTTTAAGCTGAGGCTTAAGCGAAACGACGAGTTTAGCTTCCAAACTCTTACCGATGATTTTCTCAGCACGCGCTTCTTCCAATGCTTTAAAGATTTCCGATCTTAGTGCAAAGAGTTGCGCCCATGCCTCATGATCGACGTCATTGAGATCCATGACTTCAGGGAAGGTCAAGGTATGCACAGACTCCGATCCAGGCACAAGATAATCATGGACTTCTTCCATCGTATGCACCAATACAGGTGCCAATAAACGATGCAAGGCATCGATGACGGTATACAATACCGTTTGCACTTCACGACGACGCAAGCCCTTAGCTTTTTCGATGTATAAGATATCTTTTGTAAAATCCAAATAGTAAGCCGACATTTCATTGGTCATGAAATTACTGATCGCACTGACCATCGTCTTATAATCAAAATTGCGATATGCATGTAAGCTTAATTTGATGATGCGGTTCAACTCATCCAAAATATAGGTATCCACTTTAGGTAGTTCTTTTAAGGCAACTTTATCTTGTTCAGTGAAATCACTGATATTGCCTAAGATGAAACGGAAGGTGTTCCGCATTTTCTTGTAGTTCTCAATGACCTGTTTCAATAGTTCATCTGAAATACGCACATCCGATTGATAATCAATTGAACTTGCCCATAAACGTAGAATATCCGCGCCCGATTGCTTGACAACCTTATTGGGTTCAACGGTATTGCCTAAGGACTTACTCATCTTCTCACCCTTGCCATCCAAGACAAAACCATGGGAGACGACATTGCGATACGGTGAGTGACCATGAACAGCCGTCGAAATGATCAATGAACTGTTGAACCAACCCCGATACTGATCGGAACCCTCAAGATAGAGATCCACAGGCAGTTCACCACCACGTTCTTTGATGACACCGGTATGCGATGAACCCGAATCGAACCAGACATCCATGATGTCGGTTTCTTTACGGAAATGCCCTTCTGGACTATCCACATGTGTATAGCCTTCTGGAAGCAATTCTTTCACATCCCATTCAAACCAAATATTCGAACCATGGGCTCTGAAAAGATTCGCCACATGTTGGAAGACTTCTTTATCCATGATCGCTGTATTGGCTTCGGTATAGAAGATTGGAATTGGAACACCCCATGCACGTTGTCGCGAGATACACCAATCACCACGATCCTTGATCATGTTATGCATGCGCAATTGACCCCATTCTGGCAACCACTTAACTTGATTGATTTCATGTAAGAGTTTAGTGCGAATCTTTTCGATTGAAGCAAACCATTGGTCCGTCGCACGATAGATGACTGGTTTCTTAGTCCGCCAATCATGTGGGTAAGGATGCACGATGCTCTCAATTGCCAACAGGGCATTGACTTCACTCAATTTTGTGATGACAGTTTTGTTCGCATCTTCCACAAACTGACCAACAAGGAAATCCCCTGCTTCGGCTGTCATGCAACCTTTATCATCCACTGGACAAAATGCCTCCAAATGATACAAACGCCCTACATTAAAGTCCTCAACCCCATGACCGGGTGCTGTATGCACGCAACCCGTCCCGTCTTCATCCGTAACGTGATCCCCTAAGATGACCAGCGATGTTCGATCATAGAATGGATGCTTGGTCGTAATGTATTCACACTCAGAACCTTTGAATTCAGCCAATACTTCTGAATCCACAAGTTTGAACTTCTCTAACAAAGTTGCCATGAGTGCTTTGGCAAAAATCAGATTGCCCTTCTCTGTCTTGACTTTGACATAAGTCAAACTTGGATTCAAACAAATCGCTAGATTGGCAGGAAGTGTCCAAGGTGTCGTGGTCCAAATAACGAACTGATCACCCTTTTCAACCAAGCCTTTTCCTTCCACAACTTCAAAAGGCACATACAAGGTCGTATCTTTCTTATCGTGATATTCGATTTCCGCTTCAGCCAAAGCACTTTCACTTGAAGGACTCCAATATACAGGTTTCAAACCTTTATAGATCAAGCCATCCATAGCCATCTTCGCAAAGACTTCAATCTGATTCGCTTCAAACTCTTTTTGAAGCGTCGCATAGTAATGATCATAATCCCCAATCGTCCCCAAAGCCTTCATATCAGCCATCTGGGTTTGGATTTGTTTCTTGGCATAGTCATCACAAAGGGCACGGAACTGCGCCGTACTCATGGTTTTACGATTGTGTCCCAATTTGGAGATCGCCGTCTCGATTGGTAATCCGTGGGTATCCCAGCCGGGGATGAATAAACTTTGGTAACCCAACATATGGTGACTTCGAACCACCATGTCCTTAAGGGTTTTGTTTAATGCGTGACCAATATGGATATTGCCATTCGCATACGGAGGACCATCATGCAAGACATAAGGCTTCTTATCCGCATGTTTCGCTTTCATCGTTTCATACAAATCTTGTTCAGCCCAACGTGCTTGAAAACGTGGTTCTTTCTGCGTCAGATTGCCCCGCATTTCAAAATCTGTTTTGGGCATTAGTAATGTATTTTTATATTCCATCTTTCCCTCCATAAAAAAAGCATCCTCTAAGGACGCTTAACGTGGTACCACCTTAGTTCATCTTACGATGCACTCAACACAATAACGGTGTGCGCCGTCATTCCTTTTGATCGGAATACAACTTCCAAGTGATGTCCTCATTTAATCCAGTCTTCCTTTCACCCTCCGGAAGCTCTCTACTGCTGGTTATTAAACAGGCTCGTCTTGTTCTTTGTCTTTAATTTGACTCAATTTTACTGCGGGTATACGCGGAACTTCAAAGGCTTCAATCGACTCACTCAAACGCTGAATCTTATCCAACATCTCTGCTTTGACACCTTGCGCCTCACGACTGATGCGTGCGATCTCAATCAAAATCATCTTCGCTGTAGACAAGGCTTCCTGCACAATCGAATCTGCATTCTTCTGTGCCGATTGTATCACCGTATTGGCTTCTCGCAAAGCCAAACGTGCGATATCATCCGCTGCTTTCTCTCGAACACTGAGTTCAGAAAGCAAACTATGGTAACGTTCTTTGATTTGGTCTACTTGTTCCTGAGCGTACTCAGTTTGCTTGATGTAACTCTGTAATTGACTTTCCTTGGACTCCAAATCAAAAGTCAAACGCTCGAGGGCATCATCCACCGCAAATCGGTCATAGCCTTTTTTCATGATCCGAAATCTCGGTTTCTTAGCCTCCATTGTACCCTTCCCCTATCAAAGATGTTCTTATTATGTCATATTCAACTTTTTGAATCAAGCAACTAATTATCTTCTTCGCCCTCGATTGAAATCTTACCATGAACACCGACACTCTTTGGTGCACACAAGATGACATTGTGACCGATCTTTTGGATCGAACCATCTAAGGCAAAGACAACACCTGTCAAGAAATCAATCGTACGCTGTGCATATTCACGGTTCAAACGATGTAGATTGACGACCGCAGCACGACGATCTTTGAGATGACGAGCAACTTCTTCGGCTTCATCAAAAGTTCGTGGTTCAAATAGAACCATCTTGGTATCCATACTCACTTTTGAAAACTGCTTACTTGTAGGTTCTTCATAATCGCTCAAACGAGCGGCTTCGTGTTCATCTAATTCAAGTTCTTCTTCAACTGGATTAAAAAAGTTTTTTACTTTATCAAGCATTCCCATAGCATTTCCTCCAACACATTCATAGTATAGCACTTCCTTCATAAAAAAAGGATGGTTTCCCATCCTTGATGTTATTTTGCCGGACTTGTCTCCAATAATCCATAACCACCATCCAAGCGTTTGTAGACAACCGCCATCTGGTGTTCCTCTTCATCCGTATAGATGAAGAACGAGTGACCCAACATTTCCATGCGCATGATCGCATCATCCAAACTCATCACTTCCGCACTGATTGTTTTCGTCTTCACGACCCCAATCGGCTTCACTTCTTCAGTCTTATCGATTTGTTCAATAAACGCCTTCGATAATTTCTCACGATGTTTACGCGAGAGACGTGTTTTTTGACGACGAATCTGATCTTCGAGTTTATCAATCGCAAGATCGATCGCCGCATAATAATCTTCATGTGACACTTCTGCTCTCAAGATGGCAATTTTACTTAAAATCGTCACCTCAACCTTCAAACTATTTGGATACACCTTCACAGAGACATTTGCAGGGGTGTCCTCATCGATCAAGAAGTACTTCTCGAGAAACGAGAGTTTCTTCTGTGTGGTTTGAAGCATTGCTTCGGTAATCGTCACATTCTTTCCATGGATATGAAGTTTCATCATCACTTCCTCCTTACACTTATTATACGAGCTTTTTAGTAAAGAAAGAGTCTTTTTGCACAAAGTCTTTTATGGTAGAATATGGGTAACCGTGCTTATGGATTCAAATGTTTCAAAAAGAACGCTTCAACGTTGCCCCAGGCAACTTTTTTTATTTCATCCTCATTAAATCCGACATCACTTAAAGCTTTCATCAAATTCTGAGAATGTGAAGCATCTTGTAGATCAGAAGCCATTGAAGCTCTTCCATAATTCCCTTCCAGAAAATCCATATAATCGAAACCGATGGCTAAATGATTGATTCCACCCAACGCCTTGATATGTGCCGCATGCAATGCGAGTTGATTCGCTGTTTGAAGCGTTTCATCTTTACTGACAAACCAGCGGGCTGCGACCAAGCCAATCAAACCCTCTTTTTGAATCAAAGCCTTGATTTGTTGGTCCGTTAAATTGCGATCCACATTGCTCAGCTGACGGGAATTGCTGTGGGTTGCGATAACCGGTTTCGTGCTTGTTTCCAAGACATCCCAGAAACTCTTCTCGTTGGTATGGGAGACGTCAATGATCATGTTTAATTTATTCATGTGTTGAATGGCGCGTTTACCAAATGTACTCAACCCTTTTAGTGGATTCCCTTTGACACCCGTCGCAAGTGCATTCTCATCGTTCCAACACAAGGAACCGATACGCGCCCCTTGTTCATATAACCAAGTTAAATGTGATTCAGGTTCATCTTCAATGAAACACATCCCCTCTATGGTAATCATTGCATTCAAACGATCTTCAACCAACATTCCACCTTTATAGAAATGGACTTGTTCATGGTTCTGTTCAAGCTCTTCACGTAAAGAACCGACCATCGCCTGCGCTGTTTCCCAATTCTCATGACCCTCAAAAAAACAAGCCATTCCCACACCTAAAACATTGCCTTGTGTAAGTTTATCCAAATGGTAGGTCTTTAAGATATCCTTTTCACCCTTTAATTTCTTACTTAAGACATCCATTCCGATGTCCGCATGCAAATCAAAGATTTCCATATTCATACACCGATGCATAAAAGCGCATCGCTCCAGCATCTTTCATTCCTGTGTCATAACTTCGATCACGAATCAAATCATCCAGTGTTGTTTGCTTACTGTGATATAAAATATCATTCAATCGATATAAAACAGCTTGGCCCAAGAGGACTGCTTCATGATACAGATCTAAGAAACTCTTATCGGATACATCACCCGATACAGGGTGCATCCATGGTTTATGGTTTAGATTCAAGATATCGTTTTGGGTATCCACATCCCCAATAACCATATGACTGGAATATTTCCAATCCAAGTCCATAATGCGTTCAATGCCTTGTATCACAGGAAACTTAAGCGTATATGGATCAAATAACCATTTGGCTAAGGTATACATGCTTTCCATTGACTCCGCATAGATGTCCGTTGAAACATCTTCATGGTATGTTCTTGAAACAATTTCACGATAATAGGCCGCAAGTCGTTCACGATCTTCCGCTTTCGATTGGACACAGTCAAACGTTCGTGTCGCATCCAAACGGAAACCTTTGATTTGTTGGACCATGATCGTATCAATCATGGATTCAAAACGATAATGCCAATACTTGGTCTTACCATCGATCTCACCACTTCGATTGAAAACGAATGGATGAGCTTTCACATCCAAAGACCAGTGCATCAAATGACCTGCAAGATATGCAATCAAGATTTCATTATCATCACTGCTCTTGATGATGTTGATGGCATTTTGATAGAATGCATTGATGTTTTTCGTATGTACTTTGTTTCCAAGATCATAGATAGGCTTACCTAAAGCCGCATCCTGCTTTGGTAGCGCCTTATAATAGAACAGAAAGTCAGGACCACTGGTCGCCATTGAAAAGACCTGTGGATACTTCAAAATAATTTCCTTAAGTTTAATTGCTTCTAAGTCTTGTAAGACATCATTTGCCATCAAGGCATGTGTCAATATGTTTGGCATAAAACCTCCTTATACTAAAGTCTTCAACCATTGGTAGACTTTAACCATCGCTAAAGTGTCCATGCGACAGTAACTCAACAATGCTTCCCTAACCTCATCCTGTTCTTCATCATCACTTAAATTGCGATAATGATAAACCGCATCCAAACCATGACTTATTGCAAGTTTTTCATAGGACAATTCTGGATTGATCGCTTCAATGATACGTTTCAATGAATACGCCCCTTTCATCTTGGAATCATAGACGATGCCATCAATGAAGATGAGCGCAAGATCGACAAAACGATCAATCACAGCTTGCAAAGCACTTTGATATTGGGGGAACTGTTCGGCAAGTTGACGTAAACGAATCGCCTCAGCTCCAAATGCATTGTAAGCAAACAAGGGTCCATCTGCAGGTAGATGGTTTAAGAGTGACACAATAAATTCTTCACGGCAATCGCCTTGCCCAAGAAACTCCCGATGATGAATCAAACCATCCTCAATCGTATGTAAAGAATATTGGAAACAAACGACATCCAAGGGTCGCATTTGAGGATAAGGTGGAATGCCAAAGGTATCCCACTCAAAATCCACAAACGAGCGTGTTTGACCTTCATATTTATCGAGCCAGTGATTCAAAGCTCTTTGATCGACAAAACGACCATCTAGATGTGCAGCCATGATCTGTGCATATTGCGCCTTGCTCAACATCAATTTCTCAACTGGAATCTCCGTGATACTTGTCTTACCTTCCATGATCCAAACTTTGCGATCCATTGCGGAAAAATGATAAATGGAATCATCTGGAAAATGCATCACTTTAAAACAGGTATTGAAATGATCGCATTTGATGGGATTGGGACATTCATCAAGGGTGATGGGGTATTCTTCTCTAAGACGCGTTTGTTCCATGCTTGCTAAGATATCCGTGTAATCTTTATGTTTTTTGGACACGATGCCATAGACATCGCCTTGGACATGTCCACTCTGTTTAATGAAATCACTGGATAAACTAAAGCATCGATTGACATCCAATGCATCTTGGCGAACATAGTCTTTATTAAAGGTCATAATGTACATCTTATGGATTTTTATTCCCAGTTCACTTAAAACCCAAAAATGATTGGCATAATAGGACGCATCTTCAATCTTTGGCCACGTCGACATGGATGTGAAATAGACATCATACCCTTCATCCACACGATGAATGCCGGGTACTTTAACTCTTAATCCTTTAGCTTCAAAGCGAAGATTGAAACACCATTCATTCGCTTGGACTGCTTTCAAACTATCTTGTGCATCCATACCTTGTCTACCCGAAAAAAAGGACACTACACCCAGTTTCTTGATCAACATTTGATGAATGGGTTCCACCATTGAGATGAATGAATGATACGTTTGGCGTTGTTCACGCGTACTCAGCCAATACATCCGAGGACAAAAACGAAAGCTACGCAAATCCGAAATATGAACCATTAGATAAAGGCCTCAAATTTGAGGTTGAATGCTTCTGCTACCGCCGCATTGGTCAAGCGACCTTGATAGGTATTGATGGCGCTTAAAAGGCTCTTATTCTTGATAATCGCACCTTTTAAGCCATAATTCGCAAGCAATAAACTGTATTCCAAAGTCGCATTATTCAAGCCTAAAGTGGATGTCATTGGGACACTCCCTGGCATGTTGGCGACACAGTAATGGATGATGCCTTCGACAACAAAGGTCGGATCCAAGTGCGTTGTAGGATGTGTGGTCTCAAAACAACCCCCCTGATCCACGGCAATATCGACAATGACACCCCCTGGCTGCATCTTCTTTAAATCTTCACGCATGATAAGTTTTGGAGCTTTGGCTCCAGGAACCAAGACAGCACCCACAACCACATCCATCTCAGGCAAGAGTTCCAAAATTGTCGCATGTGTTGAATAACGCGTTTTGATTTGAAAGCCAAATTCACTCTCTAATTGTTCTAAGCGATTGATGTTTTTATCTAAAAGGTAGACATCCGCTCCCATGCCTAACGCAATCTTAGCCGCATTCTTACCTGCGACACCCGCTCCAATGATCATGACTTTCGCCTTCTTCACACCAGGTAATCCACTTAACAATAAGCCCTTGCCACCAAACGGTTTCTCAAGGTACTTTGCGGCTTCCTGAATGCTCAAACGACCTGCAATCTCACTCATCGGTTTAAGCAAAGGAAGACTTCCATTCACATCCAAGGTTTCATAGGCTAAAGCACTCATCTTGCTTTCCAACAATGCCTTGGTCAAAGCTTCATCCGCTGCCAAGTGCAAGTAGGTAAACAAAATTAGATCTTCTCTGAAATAACGATATTCACTTTCCAAAGGTTCTTTGACTTTGATGATCAGATCCACCTTCGACCATACTGCTTCAGCTGTCGCTAAAACAACGGCCCCATAGTGCTCATAATCTTCATTGGTAAATCCAGACCCAACACCCGCATCCTTCTCGATATAGACCGTATGACCATGATCGATAAAACTCTTTACATGCGCGGGAATCAGACCAACGCGATATTCTTGATTCTTAATCTCTTTGACACATCCAACAAACATAGTTTGTCCTCCACATTTGCTTTCATTTTAACATAGCAATTCAGTGTTAAAACAGAAGTCCATGAAAAACAACTCAATTTAAAGATAAAATACCCCTTCATAAAAAAGAGATCACAATCTGTGACCTCATTCATTCAAAATGGATGCGGCAATATCTTTAGCCAGAGCCTCAAGCTCAAGCATGTTGTGATCCTTTAAAGTAGACTTTATCATCAAAGGCTCGCCAACGATCGACGTGTTCTTCATCTTGCCAATCTGCTCAAGGACTTGTTCCAAGGTTTGTCCCCCCCATGTGGAGTTAATCACGACCGAGAACTTCCGATTCTGCAGATTCAAACTGACCAGTTCATGCAAGAACCCATCAATCTTATAAAACAAACCCGTATTGTAGGTGGGTGAAGCGATGATGATATGGCTGTAGTTCCAAGCTTCCGCAACCAAATAGGACGGATCGTGTTCAGACACATCATAGATGCGCATGTTGCGTACACCAAGTTGTCCCAAACGCGTCGCCAAGGCATCCACGACACTCTCTGTATTGTTATACATCGTCCCAAAAATCAAGAGTGCACTGTTGGTTTCTGGGATGTAATGCGACCATTTCTCATATTTGTCTAATATCAGTGCCAACTCCTCACCACGATACATCGGTCCATGCAAAGGACAGATCATCTTGATGACTTCATTGGAAAGCTTACGCATGATGCCCTGAACAGGCGTCCCGAACTTTCCAATGATGTTCGCATAATAGCGTCTTGCTTCATCCAAGTGATCACGACGATAATCCATCTCATCGGCAAAATACGTTCCATTATGGGCCCCGAAGGTCCCAAAGGCATCGGAAGAGAATAATATGTGATTTGTCACATCCAAAGTCATCATGACTTCTGGCCAATGTACCATGGGAGCGGTATAGAAACGTAAGGTTCGAGAACCCAAGTTCAACTCTTCCTGGTCTTTAACCATTTGATAATTCTTACGTGCGTCAAAGCCATAGAACTGCTCAAAGAATTGAAATGTCTTCGCATTGCCGATAAAGCGAACTTCTGGATATCTCCGAATGATTGACTCGATGTTACCACAATGATCCGGCTCCATATGATTGACCACGACATAGTCCAAGGTACGGCCATTCAAGACATGTTCCACATTCTCTAAAAATAATTGACTAATGGATAGATCGACCGTATCCAATAAGCAAGTCTTCTCATCCATAACTAAAAACGAATTATACGCAACCCCAAAACGCAAAGGAAAGAGATTCTCAAATCGTTCCAATCGACGATCGTTGCCTCCGATCCAATGCAAGCCAGGTGTGATTTCGTGGGTGTTGTACATAATGTTTCCTCACTTCCAAATTCATTATAAACCTTCGATATTAGAAATACCTTAGCGATACACTAGAATCAAGGATAATTGATGTACTTCTCATTTTTAAACTCTATGACACGTTGTTGATACGCTTCAAGCATTTCCTTGTGATAAGGAAGCTCCTCCTTTACGTATCCAAGTTCCTTGAAATAGTTCAAGGTGAAATCAGGATTCAAGATCCAAAACGGACCTAAACACTGTGTTCCAATGAAGTTGTTAATCTTGAAACCTTCATCCATCGTCTTTTCGTTTAGTCCAAATCCTCGTACAACCTTAAACCACGAGTGTATATTTTGAGAAGAAAAGATCTGACTGAATTGACTTTTGAAACCGACAACTTCCATCTCATCGATCTTTCCCAAGACATAAGAGTTAAAGCGCTTAGGACGATATAAGCATGCATGATAATCAAACATTCCCAAACCTAAGACACGGTTCCCCTCTTCATCCTCAATGTAAGCACCAAAAATATCCATCGCATTGCCCGTAATCCAAAAATGAACATTCTGGTTAACTAAGCTTTGTATGCGATTGATGTAAGGGCTCAAACGTTTGATGATTACTTTTTGGAAATCTTCCGATGTTGGACCCATGACAATCAAATCCACCTCATGCTTGGCAAAATAAGGCTCATCATTCAACTTCGTCATTATGAAAAGCGCTTCAGGAAAAGACAGTTTCAAAATATCTAAATTGCCCTTCTCACCATACAGACTGGCAATTTCAGGATAAAGCATCTCGATGATCATGCATGCACCTCCACTTCAATGCGTTCAATCAAGTCCTTACGTATCTGTTTTGCTTCTGGAATGTTCTTTGTGCCATTTAAAATATAAATCGCATCCACCAAACTCAAATCAACTAGTTTGGCCGTATCCAATTCATTCCAAGTCGACTGATAGCGCTCCAATGGAATCCCTGTCAAAGCGATTTTGACTTTCAAGTCCAGAATCCGATGACCACCACCGATGATTTGAAGAACATGATCCTTATTCAAATATTCAAAATCAGTATCATAGTACCACGCATTATTTTCACTTAAGGTATGATGTTCACTATTCTCATTGATTAGAATTAAAGCACTTCTACGATTGCTTTGGTGACGTATGTAGTCAAAGATGCGTGATGTCGCGATTGGATTTTGATCCTTGGTCATCATAATTGTAATCTGTTTACCCTTGATTTCAACTTGATCGAAACGTGTTTTAACAATCTTCAACTTATTCAATTCCACTTGGATTGCTTCCAAATCAAAGCCTAAGACATTGAACAATGCAATACTTGCCAAAAGATTGTAATGATCGGTTGGATTATACCCCAATACATCAAAAACTAAACTTTGCTCTTTATTCTTGACACTGAGTTTCTGATTGATGACAACAGCTTCCAAATCTGCTTTCATCGATTTGAAATCACAATGCGGGCAATGTACCTGACCAATGTGATGATATCGTTGGAAATCATAAACCAGTTCACTTTGACACTTTGGGCAATAGATCAAATCAACGATGCGACTGTCTTTGATTTGTTCTTCATCCTCTAATGCCTTCAAACTAAAGCTGATACGTGGATTACCCGGACATATATATGAACTAATGGGATCATCCGCATTCACGATCAATTGGGTATGTGAAGGAATCGCCTGCTCCAACATCATCTGAATAAACTCCACATGCGCATTACGGCGATAGGAATCACGGAAAAGATTGGTCACAATTAAGATATCCGGCTTCAAATACGGATAGATACGTGGTGAAATCCGCTCATCCACTTCCAAAACAACCACATCCACGACACTTCTATCACCAAAGAAAGAACTCGCCAGAATAGCCGTGACGATGATGCCTTCTTGGATGTTCGATCCCATGGCATTGTTGGACAGTGTATAGCCTGCATTCATTAAAACATCACTCACAAGATTGGTGACCGTCGTCTTCCCATTGGTTCCAGTAATGGCAATCAGCTTTTTAGGCTGGGGAAGATGCTTAATAAAGTCAGGACACAAGCGCATCGCAACTGCACCTGGAAAATGCGTTCCGTTACGACCTAATCTTCTTAAAGCGATGATCGTAAGTCGACTCACGACAAACGCAATGGTATATCGAATTGGTTTCATGGTTTAATTAAATAAATCACTTTCTATCAAACGCGTAAAAAGATACTGCTGACCCATTTCGCTAAGGGTTGAATCAATGGTAATTCGTATTCATGGTAATACCAACCTTTGAAAGCAGCAACGACGATCAATGCCAGTTCCACGATGGCCACAACGAAAAACAAAAAGACCAAGAATGGGATGACGGTCATGAGAATGCTTAAGATGATGTTGATGATGTATAAGCTGACGGCTTGAATTGCATGTGAACGCACCAAATTGCTATCCTTCTCCAAAAATAGAATGACAAATGGAACCGCAAAGGCAAACATTGCAATCGGCTCAATGAGACTAATGACAAAACCACCAAACCAAATGATTAAGATAACGATATTGGCTTGAATCCCGAGTGATGATTTATGCGGGGTATGTTTGATCAATGGCATAGCATATCCTCCTATCTCAATCATACCCTTTTTCAGGCCTAAGAAAAACCTCTTCAATTAAAGAGGTTTAAGTTCTTTCACAAAATTCAAGAAATCGACGTAATCACCCGATCTTTTAACAAAATCTGGAATGACATCCCCTTGCATAACATGATCTGTGATCAAATAATGTTCCATACCCATTTGAGCAACAACCATATCTTCTTCGATATCATTGCCAACCATCATGCAATCTTC
>DHGC01000055.1:0-1916 GCA_002402585.1 Erysipelotrichaceae bacterium UBA4808
GCTTGTTTGGTTTCACTCAACTCGATCAAACCATGTTCCACACGATCTTCAATGGTGTGGATGGAATTCGCTTTGTAATAGGAAGCAATTGTCTCCAATTGATCTTGGTAAGACACAAAATCTTGATACGCATGGGCACCGGTTTTAGCTGTGATGCGTCGAATACCTGAACCAATGGATTCCTCTGAAACAATCTTAAATAGACCAAGTTCTTGAGTATTGTTCACATGACAACCCCCACAGAGTTCCTTACTGACATCACCCATGGTCACGACCCTTACGATGGCGTCATATTTCTCACTAAACAATGCCATCGCACCTTGTGCTTTTGCTTCTTCAATCGGAAGTAGTGCAAAGTTTACAGGATGGGCACTGAAGATGGCTTCATTGACCATCGCTTCAATGGCCTTCAACTTCTTATCCTCCACTTTTTCAAAGTGTGTGAAGTCAAAGCGCATGTATTCATCCGATACAAAACTACCGGCTTGTTGGATATGATCTCCAACGATCATTTTCAAAGCAGCCTGTAAGAGATGCGCTGAGGAGTGATTACGCGTAATGCTTTGACGTTTCTTCACATCGATTTGAGCACGGACGACATCTCCTTCTTTGAGTTCTCCCACAAGGACTTTGATTTTATGAAGATTTTGTTTATTTGGAGCTTTCTGGACATCACTGACCAGTGCTTCCCCTTCATTGAAGGTCAAGCTTCCGGTATCGGCAATCTGACCACCACTTTCCGCATAGAACGGTGTCACGTCCAAGATGATCTCCCCTTCATCATCCAAACTCTCAACACGTACACCATTTTTGAATAATGCCAATACTTTTGCATCCGATTTAAAAGTCGTATAACCAACGAATTCAGAAGCGACTGTATAGTTCATCAAATCAATCGACTGACCCTTCATGGATTCCGTCTTATCAATCGCAGCCCGTGCACGTTCACGTTGTGCCTGCATTTCGTGTTTGAAACCTTCCATATCAATGGAATAATCCATTTCCTCTGCGATTTCTTGGGTCAATTCAACCGGGAAACCAAAGGTATCATAGAGTTTGAAAACCGTTGAACCGGCAAGCAGATTGGACTCTGAACGCTCGATTTCAAGCATTAGAAGTTGTTCACCGGCAAGCAAGGTCTTATGGAATCTTAGTTCTTCTGCTTTGACCAAACGTTCGATTAAATCAACCTTATCGCTCACATACGCATAGAACGGACTCATCATTTCGGCTACCACTTTAACCAAGGTGTGCATGAAGGCACCTTCAATCCCCAGTTTGATGCCATAGCGAACCGCACGGCGTAAGATTCGTCTTAAGACATAACCTCTGCCTTCATTCGCAAACAACGCTCCATCCGCTAATGCGAAGGTGACGGTACGGATATGATCCGCAATGACACGATAAGCCATTTTATGTTCGTTGGCATAAGGATATTTAGCGAGTTTCTCAACCGCGTGGATGACGGGTAAGAAAAGATCGGTGTCAAAGTTGGTTTCGCCACTTTGGACGATGCATACGAGACGTTCCAAGCCCATCCCGGTATCAATGTTCTTCTGAGGGAGTTCTTTATAGTCTTTACGTTCCACGCCTTCTTTGCCATCGTATTGGCTGAAGACAACGTTCCAGACTTCAATATAGCGATCGTTTTCACGCTCTTCAAAGAAGAGTGGTTCACCCATGTTTTCAGGATCAAAAGCAGGTCCACGATCGTAGTAGATCTCACTGTTGGGACCACAGGGTCCTTCACCAATCTGCCAGTAGTTTTCTTCAGATTTCAGAATGTGTTTAGGGTCTAGACCAATGATGTCCGTCCAGATGCGATACGCTTCATCATCCGTTGGATGGACCGTCACATACATCTTTTCCACTTCCATGCCAATGTAGTCGGGACTGGTCAAGAATTCCCACGCAAA